>NZ_PQVI01000068.1 GCF_002921145.1 Avibacterium endocarditidis | reverse complement strand
ATTTTATGCCAAAGCATATTTAATCAAGCTAAAGGCAATAAACCACATAATGATCCCAGTTGAGCAATCCAACAAACGCCAAGTGATTGCTTTTTGGAAAAAGGGGATCAGCAATCTTGCGCCATAGCCCACACTGAAAAACCATAATCCTGACGCGGAAATCGTGCCGATTAGAAACGCGGTTTTATGCTCAATACTTAAGGTGCCAGCAATACCGCCTACGATAACAATGGTATCCAAGTAAACGTGTGGATTAAGAAAAGTGAGTGCGAGGGCGATCGCCACCGTTCTTTTAAGGGATAAGCTTGCCCCTTGTTCTAAGGCGAGCGCGGTGTTGTTGCGATAAGCGGAAAGGAAAGCGCGGCCACCATAAACCAGCAAAAATAATCCCCCCACTAAGGCTAATACCACACTGGCGATTTTTTCTTGGCTGATGAAATGCCCTAAACCAAACACGCCAAGGGAAAATAACAAGCAATCACAGAGAAAAAATAGTACACAAAGCACGAAAACGTGCTGTTTGAGCAAGCCTTGTTTAAGTAAAAATGTGTTTTGTGCGCCAATGGTGGCGATAAGCCCAAAGCACATTAAAAAGCCTTGTAGATAAAATTCCATTGCTTTCCCTTTGTGATCCCCTAATGATTCAAAATGGCGATTATAAAAGCCACAGGTGAAAATAATCAATCGCAAAGGGCAAATTTCCTTAAACTTTGCCTTATTAAGTAGTACACTATCGACACTTATTTTCAGCCTATTTAGAGGGATAAAATGAAACCTTTTTTAATTGCGCCATCTATTTTATCAGCGGATTTAGCCCGCTTGGGCGAAGACGTGGAAAACGTGCTAAAGTGCGGTGCAGATTTAATTCATTTTGATGTAATGGATAATCATTATGTGCCGAATTTAACCTTTGGCCCTGCGGTATGCAAAGCCCTGCGTGATTATGGCATTAACGCGCCCATTGATGTGCATTTAATGGTGAAACCGGTGGATCGTTTAATCCCTGATTTTGCCAAAGCTGGGGCGAATTACATCACTTTCCACCCTGAAACCACAGAGCATATTGATCGCTCATTGCAACTTATTCGTGATAATGGCTGTAAAGCAGGCTTAGTGTTTAATCCCGCTACGCCACTGAGCTATTTGGATTATGTGATGGATAAAGTGGATATGATCTTGCTGATGTCGGTAAACCCAGGATTTGGCGGTCAGTCTTTTATTCCTGCGACGTTGGAAAAATTAAAACAAGCTCGCCAACGCATTGATGAAAGCGGTTTGGATATTCGTTTGGAAGTCGATGGTGGGGTGAAAGTAAACAATATTGCGGAAATTGCACGCGCAGGGGCGGATACCTTTGTGGCTGGATCAGCAATTTTCGATCAACCAGATTATCAAAAAGTGATTGACGAAATGCGTCAAGAATTAAGTAAGGTAAGCAAATAATGGCATCACAATTTAAACTGATTGGTTTCGATTTAGACGGCACGCTAGTAAACAGCCTGCCTGATTTAGCGCTTTCCGTGAATTCTGCATTAAGTGAAGTGGATTTACCACCAGCCCCTGAAGAATTGGTGCTAACTTGGATCGGCAATGGCGCGGGCGTATTGATTGGACGCGCATTGGAATGGGCTGCTGCACAAACAGGCAAAACATTAAGTGCGGTAGAAATTGAGCAAGTAAAAACCCGCTTTAATTTTTATTATGGCGAAAATCTGTGTAATCTCAGCCGTTTATATCCTAATGTGAAAGAAACGCTGACTGAGTTAAAAGCGCGTGGCTTTATTTTAGCCGTGGTAACCAATAAGCCAACGCAACACGTTCTCCCTGTGCTAAAAGCCTTTGGTATTGATCATTTATTTAGCGAAACCTTGGGCGGGCAATCCTTACCGCAAATCAAACCACACCCTGCGCCATTGTATTACTTATGCGGTAAATTCGGCTTATACCCAAAACAAATTTTATTTGTGGGTGATTCAAGAAATGACATCATTGCCGCCACTTCCGCAGGCTGCCCTGTGGTGGGATTAACCTACGGCTACAACTATAATATTCCTATTGCAGAAGCGCACCCTGATTGGGTTTTTGATGATTTCGCGCAAATTCTGCAAATTGTTTAATATGAATTAAAAAGGATATAACAATGACCAAACCTATCGTATTTAGTGGCGTTCAGCCTTCTGGTGAATTGACTATTGGTAACTACCTTGGCGCGTTACGCCAATGGGTGAAAATGCAAGATGATTATGAATGCCTGTTTTGTATCGTGGATCAACACGCCATCACAGTGCGTCAAGATCCGCAAAAATTACATTCTGCTACCCTTGATGTGCTAGCGTTGTATTTAGCTTGCGGCATTGATCCTGAAAAAAGCACGATTTTTATTCAATCGCACGTTCCAGAACACGCTCAGCTTGCGTGGGTGCTAAATTGTTACACCTATTTTGGCGAAATGGGGCGTATGACCCAATTTAAGGATAAATCCGCACGCCACGCCGAAAATGTGAATGTTGGATTATTTACCTATCCTGTTTTAATGGCAGCAGATATTTTGCTTTACCAAACCAATCAAGTGCCAGTGGGGGAAGATCAAAAACAACATTTAGAAATCACCCGTGATATTGCACAGCGCTTCAACGCGCTTTATGGCGAACATTTTGCCATTCCAGAAGTATTTATTCCGAAAGCGGGCGCACGCGTGATGTCATTACTTGAGCCAGAGAAAAAAATGTCGAAATCAGACGAAAATCGCAACAACGTGATTGGTCTATTAGAAGATCCAAAATCTGTGGTGAAAAAAATTAAACGTGCGGTAACGGATTCTGATGAGCCACCTGTAATTCGTTATGACGTAAAAAATAAAGCGGGCGTGTCTAACTTGTTAGATATTTTGGCGGGGATTACTGGCAAAAGCATTGCCGAATTAGAAGCAGAATTTGAAGGCAAAATGTACGGTCATTTAAAAACCGCCGTTGCCGATGAAGTGTCTGCAATGCTCACCCAGTTGCAGGAACGCTACCACCATTTCCGTAATGATGAAGCTTTATTGCATAAAATCGCTGCCGAAGGGGCGAAAAAAGCACAAGCACGCGCGAAAGCCACATTAGATGCGGTGTACAAAGCTATCGGTTTTGTTGCCCTTTAATACTTATCGCGATTTTATTTTAATCATAAATTAGGCGAAAAATTCGCCTAATTTTCACCGCACTTTCTTTTGTAATGAACTATTGTTTCGCAATGCAATCTAAATAAACACTTCATTTAATTAGTATTAGAAGGAATTTTAATGAAACGATTCAAAGTGCTTTTGCTTAGCTTGTTTGCTTTGCCTAATGCGTGGGCAAATTTAGATACCAATATCAAATACAGCTCAAATTATTTAATGCCTGCTTATGTGCATTTTAACGCCAACGGATCGCAATATCGCGTTGATGCTAAGATCAATATTCCGCTGTATAACATTGAATTTAAATCCGTTGGGACACAAAGCAAAACGGATTTTAAAATGACCAATTACCAAGATGTGCGTAATGGTAAGCCTTATGCCAAAACGATCATAAAAGGTAATGAAATTGCTTATGGTAAAGTGAAAAACGGTTTGAAAAGCGAGCCACTTGAAATGCCAACCTTTGATTTATTCACTGTGGCGTTCCAGCTTAGCTATTACGATAAATTGCCACAAAATTTCCAAATTACTAACGGCAAAAAATTGTATCCAATGAAAAATGTATTGGTGAAAAAAAGCGAACGAAAAGTAACGCGAGATAATCAATCGCACACCGAAATCACCTATCAATTCCGCACGGGTGAAAAATCTTTTGTAGTGAAAAAATACGCAGGCGAACAATTCCCGCGCTATATTTCCTACGATAAAGATGGGGATCACTATGAATTGACCTTTAGTGAGTTTGTGAAATAAGGCTTAATATATTTCGTACTAAAAAGGCAACGTTCAAGTAAATATTAATACGTTGCCTTTTCTCTTATATGCGGTTTAAAAATTTAATAAAAAAGCACCGCACTTTCATTACCATTGATAGCTATACCCCAAATTTAGCTGTACATTCTCTCTATAACGGCTTCCCATTTGATTTTTCACTGATACATCGAAAGAACCCAATGTGGTTTGCAGTGCTGTACCTAATTCAAACTGAGCGCGGTTGCCGAATGATTGAATATCGGCTTTATGTTGATTGATAACAATATCGCTTGAGCCAAAATCATTTAGCCAATAAATTCCGGCATAAGGTTTTAGGCTAAGCGATGAAAATGCAATATTTCCCATAAATTGAGCGCCCAATTTGCTGCGATAAGTTGTGTTACCATTGAATTTGGTTGCCGATATGCTCGCTTGTGGCACAACACTCCAATTAGCAGACATTGGCAATTTAATGCCTGTACCAAGGCGTAAGCTATGCGCATTGAAGCTTTGTTTATCAACTTCATCACCACTTAAGCGTAAGCGGTTGTAGCTGTAATCAGCATCAAGGAATAAGCCATTTTGCCACTGCATTCCGCCATAAATACCGATATGGTTGCCTTTGATTTTCGCGCTGCCATAATCTTTGTCGAAATCAATTTTGCCTTGGCCAAGCCCCGTATAAAGCCCTGCATAGTAATAGGTATCTTGATTGACAAAATGCGTATCATAACCAACGCTCAGCAAATGATTACGCTGTTTAAAGCCAGATGTGTTGGCTAAGAGTGTTTGATAAGAATCCACTTCGCTCCAATTATTGCTATTTTGCACCCAGAATCCGGTTAAGCGTTCCGTGTTATGCAAGAATCCAACGCGTTCGCTTACTGTTTCCCCTTGTGTATATAAATAAGCGCGCGCCGCCTGTTGGATTGAAATCACATTATTGGCATATTGACTAAATGTTCTCGCCCCCTCATCATCGCCTTGCGGTTGCGGTTGCGGTTGCGGTTGCGGTTGCGGTTGCGGTTGCGGTTGCGGTTGCGGTTGCGGTTGCGGTTGCGGTTGCGGTTGCGGTTGCGGTTGCGGTTGCGGTTGCGGTTGCGGTTGCGGTTGCGGTTCTTCAGTATCGGCTGATTTCCTTTATGTGCCAATACCCAGTTATTATTATCTTTCGCTAATTCATAGCGATAAATTCCTGCATCGACATAAGGTTTATCTTTTAAGCTGAATGTTCCATCACCTGAATTGGTTTTCACTAAAATGACTTTGCCATTTTCTTTTTTCGGTTCGTTGCGAGAGTTTCGTACTTGTAAACGATGATCACCTGTTACGCTACCTTTGACAATAATTTGATCAGCTTTTTCAGAAGCGAGATCGGAATTTAGAATAAATTCACCGTTGCCCGATAAATCTTGGTTAATTGTTAAGGTGTGGAATGCAGAATCTGGCTCAAACTCAACGGTTGAATTATTGACGCTGAGATTATCTAAGGTGCTATCTCCTTTAAATTTCCAATGGCTATTGCCATTTAAGGTTAAATCCACCGTGCCGTGTTCGTAATTAGGGTTAATATAGCTAACACCTTGCAATTTTGCGCCTTGATCGGCTTGGATTTTTAGGGATAGGTTGTTGGTGATTTCAGGAGCATCAGGTTCTTCTTCTCTAATCATATCAATGATATGCTGATCATTAATATTAATTAATCGATCTGCTTTAATTTCACCACCATTAATTTGAAGATCAATGGCATCTTTTTCTTGCATTCTCAGTAATATAATGAAAGAAAGTACCAGCTGAAATACGGTTATCTTTAAAGGTCATTTTAGAAACTAATAGCTTAGTTTCATCCCCCCCGTGTTGGACCTTCTAAATCAAGAACTTTGCTTTTATTATTTAAAGAAATTTGGCTATTCGTTAAATTCAAAGTAATTTGATCTTCAACTTCTTTGGAAAGACTAAAACGCAAATTGCCCATCTTGATTTCCTGTTATTGATAAATTATTCCCTTTAAAATTTATCCCTCCAAAATTTGATATTGCATTTGCTCTATCTGCATTCATCAAAATAGATAAATTATCTAGCTGAATATTGGAATTATAGGCATTGATCCCCTCGCTGCCATAACCATTTAAAATAATTTTTCCCCCTTTTGCGATTAAATCTCCTCGATGCAGATTAATTGCTATACCGCCGTACTCATCTTCTCCATTAATTTGCTCAATGCTTGAACCAACTGTCAATGTTACGCCTTGTTCAATCACTCCCGTATCACCTTGCCCAAGCCCAAGAATAGCACTGCCCTCACTAGGATAACGATCTAAAGTGGCGAATACCCCCTCTTTTAAAGTAATACGATTTTTCTTAGAAATATCCATTACCATAAATAGTGAACCACCAACCTTCTCTCCATCTTTATTTATTCCATTAGAAGTTACAGCTCTATTTTTATAATTTCCTTTTAGAACGGTAATATTGAAGGCTTTATCATCAGAAGGAAATTCTCCTTCTAATAAAAGACGCGTATTTTCTCTTGAAAATTGAGGTTCGTAAATTTGATAAGCACTAGATTTAGAAATATGAGTCGTAAAATTACAACCATACCCATTAGAACAAGTCAAATCAATCGCATTCGCTTGTGAATAGCAGGCAACTAATATTGCCCAAAGTAAGTTTGGTGAAAATTTTGTCATTGGTTATCCTTAGCTTATGATAAAAAATAATCGTGTTTGCATAAATAAGCCTGCTTATAGTACCACAAAAGATAGGGCTATATAAAAATTCCATTGCGTAAAAGAGCCATATAAAAAGTGCGGTGATTTTTCACCGCACTTTTTCTAACAAGGAATATTAATCTTCATCTTTTTCCCATTCTAATGCACGTTTCACGGCTTTTTTCCAGCCTTTGTAACGTTTAATGCGTTTGGCTTCATCGTCATCAGGCAGAAAAGTGCGTTCAACATCGGCTTTATCACGCAATTCGTCTAAATCTTTCCAGAATCCTGTGGCAAGCCCTGCAAGATAAGCGGCGCCTAGTGCGGTAACTTCTTTCACCACGGGGCGTTCAACTGGGGTATTGAGAATATCAGCTTGGAATTGCATTAGGAAATTATTAGCGGTTGCGCCGCCGTCCACACGTAAGGATTTAAGTTTTTCCCCTGAATCGGATTGCATTGCCTCTAACACATCACGAGTTTGATAGGCGATAGATTCAAGGGTAGCGCGCACAATGTGGTTGCGGTTTGCGCCACGAGATAGGCCTAAAATTGCACCTCGGGCGTAAGGATCCCAATAAGGCGCGCCTAAACCAGTAAAGGCGGGAACAACATAAACACCGTTACAATCAGGCACTTTCTGTGCGAAATATTCGCTGTCGAAACTATCGTGAACAATTTTAAGTTCATCACGCAACCACTGAATTGATGCACCACCCATAAAAATTGAGCCTTCTAAAGCATATTCAGGCTCGCCTTTGGCATTACAAGCAATGGTGGTGAGCAAGCCATTTTGCGATTGTACGGCTTTATCGCCCGTGTGCATTAACATAAAGCAGCCTGTACCATAGGTATTTTTAGCTTGCCCTGCGTGAACGCAAAGATGTCCATAAAGAGCGGCTTGCTGGTCGCCTGCAATACCCGCCACTGGAATACGCACTCCGCCTTTTCCGCCGATATTGGTTTGTCCGTAGATTTCCGAAGAATTACGCACTTCAGGTAGCATTGATTTTGGAATGTCCAAAATTTCGAGCATTTTGTCATCCCATTGTTTGGTATGAATGTTAAATAACATTGTGCGAGAAGCATTGGTGTAATCCGTAACGTGTACGCGTCCCTGGGTGAGTTTCCACACAAGCCAAGTATCCACCGTACCAAAAAGCAATTCGCCACGTTCAGCTTTTTCTCTTGCTCCTTCTACATTATCCAAAATCCATTTCACTTTAGTACCAGAAAAGTAAGGATCTACCACCAATCCTGTGGTTTTACGAATATAATCTTCGTGGCCGTCTGCTTTGAGTTTATCGGTAATATCCGCAGTACGGCGACATTGCCACACAATGGCATTGTAAACAGGTTTGCCGCTTTCTTTTTCCCATACGATAGTAGTTTCACGTTGATTCGTGATCCCTATCGCGGCAATGCTATCAGAAGAAATGCCGGCTTTCGCCACCACTTCGTTTAAGGTGGAACTTTGTGTTGCCCAAATTTCCATTGGATTATGCTCTACCCAGCCTGCTTGTGGGTAAATTTGGGTAAATTCACGCTGCGCAATTTCAACAACATTGGCATTATGATCGAGCAATACCGCTCTGGAACTGGTTGTGCCTTGATCTAAAGCGATAATATATTTTTTCTCTGTCATAATCGATCCTCTTTTGTCTGTTAGATAAGTAAAATGTTGCACCTTTTTACTCACGAGAACATTAGTTTTGAGCTAAAACGAAAGAATTACCTGAAAGAAAATAATCGAAAACGCTCAAGTTTAAAATGGGAAATATTCAAATTTTTGATCCACTTCACAAAATATTTTTACCACTCCCTATGATGAGTTATTTGCTAGATTTCAATAGTAATCAATAAATTAAAAATGTGATCCAGATAGCAAATTGGATAAAAAGTAGATAAATCCTTACAAAAAGTATTGCTTTATAGGATTTTCTATTAATAATGGAATACGCACCAATAATATTCAAAAGAACACTTTTTGGATCTAAACGAAAGAAAATTACAGATCTCATAAAATAGATTAAAAAGGAGTGCATTATGAATGCTTATCTGGCTGAATTTATTGGTACGGCATTACTGATTTTAATGGGAAATGGTGTCGTTGCAAATGTCTGTTTAAATAAAACCAAAGGGCAAAATGCGGGCTGGATTGTGATTACTGCCGCTTGGGCATTTGCAGTTTATGTGGCCGTGGTCGTAACAGGGCCTTATAGTGGCGCACATCTTAACCCTGCAGTAACGCTTGGCTTAGCGGTCATTGGCAGTTTCGCGCCTTCAATGATTTTAGGCTATGTAGCCGCGCAAATTGCCGGGGGAATGTTCGGCGCGCTACTTGTATATATTTTTTATAAAGATCATTTCTCCGCCACTGAAGATCAAGGCACAAAACGCGCGTGTTTCTGTACAGAGCCAGCTATTCGCAACTATGCTAGCAATTTTATTAGTGAAGTGATTGGCACTTTTGTTTTATTATTTGTGATTTTCTACATCACTGGCGCAAGCCTGAATTTTCCAGAAGGAAACCCAACGCCAATTGGTTTAGGTTCGCTTGGTGCCTTACCGGTAGCGATCTTAGTGTGGGCAATCGGCTTGAGCTTAGGCGGTACAACAGGTTATGCCATCAATCCTGCCCGTGATCTTGGGCCTCGTCTAACCCTTGGCTTACTAGGTAAAACCTTAAACACGTCTGCGGATTGGCAATACAGCTGGGTACCTGTCTTAGGCCCAGTTACAGGGGCTGTGTTGGCAGGTTTACTGTACAACGCCTTAATGTAAACACGAATAGGAAAAAGGAAAGCGTTCAAATTGGGGATATTTGGACGCTTTTTTATGTGAGGCTAGCCTTATTCTTCTGCAATCTCAATCACCTCCACCCACTCATCATCTCTCACCCACCACCGAACATTAAAATCATACAATTTCATTCCATAAATACGATCAGAGGTTTTTCCTTGTTGATAAGCGGGGCGGGGATCTTGTTGTAGCACTTCTGTGATAAAACGCTGAAAATGTGGATATTTTGCACCGCACTTTATTAATTGCCCTTGAGCCTGTGGGGAAAAGCGTACTTGTAGCTTTGCTTCGGGTGGCTGTTGGGCAAAGCCTGAGTTGGCATTGGGTTCGCTGTCGGCATAGGCAATATAGGGTTTAATGTCAAAAATAGGGGTGCCGTCCACCAAATCGACCGAGCCTAAATGCAACAACACTTCGCCTTGATTGATTTCAATGCGTTTCAATTCCACTTTGGAAAGCCCTAAAGGATTGGGGCGATGTGTGGCGCGTGAAGCAAATACGCCAATGCGTTGATTACCGCCAAGACGTGGTGGACGAACGGTGGGCTGCCATTTTCCTGTAGGGATTTTATCAAACTGGAAAATAAGCCATAAGTGAGAAAATTGATCCAAGCCACGCACAGCTTCAGGTTGGTTATAAGGGGCGAGTAAGCGGATTGTGCCAATGCCGTCTTGCACTAAATTGGGCTGGCGTGGCACGGAAAATTTCTCTTTATAAGGCGTGTGAATAATCCCGATAGGGGAAAGGGTTAAATTAAGTTGCGACATATTTTCCTTAAACAGTTAAAATGGCGAAAATAAATGAGTACAATAGCCCATTCTGTGGGATATTTTACGCCAAAATCAGGATTTAGAAAGATAAGTGAAAAATATGGATAAACAAGTTGTTAAAATGTGGGTGGAAACCGCAAGACCAAAAACCCTGCCTTTAGCCGCCGCTTCAATTGTTATGGGGGCAGCACTTGCCTATTGGGATCATAAATTTAGCTGGCAAATCAGTCTGTTATGCTTGATTACCACCTTGTTGCTACAAATTCTTTCTAACTTTGCCAATGATTATGGCGATCACCAAAAAGGCAGTGATACCGCAGAGCGTATCGGCCCGTTGCGCGGTATTCAGCACGGTGTGATTAGTGCGCAGCAGCTGAAAAAAGGGCTTATTGCGGTGATCTTAGCAAGTTTATTTTTCGGTTTTCTGTTAATTGGCATTGCGTATCAAAGTTATGCGGATCTCTTGGCATTTTCTCTTTTAGGTGGGCTTACCATTATTGCCGCGATTACTTATACCGTAGGCGCAAAGCCCTATGGTTATATGGGGTTGGGCGATATTTCCGTGCTGCTGTTTTTTGGTATTTTGGGCGTATGTGGCACTTATTATTTACAAGCGCATCAATTAAATTTAATGATTTTTTTACCCGCACTTGCAACGGGGTTTTTTGCTACTGCAGTATTAAATATCAATAATTTACGCGATATTGAGCAAGATCGCAAAGTAGGTAAAAATACGCTTGCGGTGCGTCTTGGGGCAAAAAATGGGCGTATTTATCATTGTATATTGCTCGGCGTAGGCGCATTGTGCTATGTGATTTTTGCGTTGGCAAATTTCCATCATTTATTCAGTTTTATTTTCCTTTTGGTGTATCCTTTACTGGTAAAGCACGCCCTGTATGTTTATCGTAGCCAAGATCCCCTATTATTGCGTCCAATGCTTGGGCAAATGTCGATGTTAGCGCTTTTAACCAACTTACTTTTTAGTTTCGGCTTGCTAGTGGGCTAGCAATAGGCATATACTAGAACAATCATTTTCAGCGTAAAAAGGTGAACTTATGTGTATTGATACTTCCACATTGTGCGATGTTTATTTAGATCAAGTTGATGTTGTTGAACCGATCTTTTCTAATTTTGGCGGATTAACCTCATTTTACGGCAAGGTTACCACGGTAAAATGCTTTGAAAGCAATGGCTTAATTGCCGAGATTTTAGAAGAAAACGGTGAAGGTCGCGTATTATTAATTGATGGTGGTGGTGCAGTGCGCCAAGCCTTGATTGATGCGGATCTTGCTCAGCTTGCCCTAGATAATGGCTGGGAAGGAATTATTGTTTACGGTGCGGTTCGCCAACTTCAACAATTAGAAAATTTAGATATTGGTATTCAAGCCCTTGCGCCAATTCCAGTGGGCGCAAGTGATGATACGCAAGGGGAAGTCGATGTGCCAGTGAATTTTGGTGGTGTTACTTTCTACCCGGAAGACTATGTGTATGCAGATTTAACTGGCATTATTCTTTCGCAAGAGCCGTTAGAGTTAGAAGATACCGAAGAAGAATAATTTGATTAAGGATTAACATAATGGCAAGTTTTTCTTGCCATTATTTTTTGTCCTTATTTTTCCTTTTCTTATCCCTTTGTACGATTTCCCCAATTATTTTTCTGACCTGCCTCACAAAACCACAAATTTTTTGTTGCTTTTTATTAACAAGTTGATAACGTTAGCTTGTCTTTATGGCTAACCCAAAAAAGTTAGCACAAATAACAACCATAAAGAGGAATTACTATGAATGCAACATCAACTCAAACCACCTCACATCGCAATGGAATTATTCTTATTGCCGATATGGTGCTTTTCTTTATTTTATTGAATTTTCTGCCTTTCGATCCCAAAGCGAACAAAGGCTTAGCAATGCTGGCATTTATCGCCGTGTTATGGCTTACCGAAGCCTTGCACGTTACCATCACTGCGCTTTTAGTGCCGCTATTGGCCATTGTGTTGGATTTGGTTACCACCAAGCAGGCGCTGGTTGCCTTTGCTGATCCAAATATCTTCCTATTCTTTGGGGGATTTGCGCTTGCCACAGCCTTACACCAACAAAATATTGACCGTATGATTGCCAACAAAATTATGGCATTAGCAGGCGGACGTTTATTGGTGGCGGTGCTTTATCTCTTTACCATTACCGCATTTTTATCAATGTGGATGAGTAACACCGCAACCGCGGCAATGATGTTACCACTGGCAATGGGGATTTTAAGCCAAATGGATAAAGAACGTGAGCATAATACCTATGTTTTCGTACTATTAGGGATTGCTTATAGTGCAAGTATCGGCGGTATGGGAACACTCGTGGGTAGCCCACCGAATAATATTGTAGCCACCCAACTTAAACTGACATTCTCTGATTGGTTAGGTTATGGTTTACCTGTAATGATCCTGTTATTGCCAATAATGATCGGCACATTATATATGGTATTCCGACCAAAACTTAATCTTCACTTCAAACAAGAGTTTGAGAAAATTGAGTTTAATCCAAAACGCATTATCACCCTTGCGATTTTCGTTTTGATCGCACTATGCTGGGTATTCAGCAGCAAAATCAACCCAATGCTTTCTTCCTTACTAGGGCTTGAGAAAAAAATTGCCAGCTTTGATAGTGTGATTGCGCTCTTCGCTGCGGTGGTGATTTGTGCCACAGGAGTTGCTTCTTGGAAACAATTACAAAACAACACGGACTGGGGTGTGTTAATGCTGTTTGGTGGTGGTTTAACCCTAAGTTCCGTATTGCGTGATTCAGGCGCGAGCCGCATTTTGGCTGATGGTATCGTATTCTTAATTGAAGGCGGACATTTCTATCTCATCGGCTTATTGGTGGCAGCATTTATCATCTTCTTAACGGAATTTACGTCTAACACCGCAAGTGCGGCCTTATTAGTACCGATTTTTATCTCCATTGCACAATCTTTAGGAATGCCAGAGCTTGGCCTTGCGTTAATCATCGGCTTAGGGGCATCTTGTGCCTTTATGTTACCAGTCGCCACACCGCCAAACGCGATTGTATTTGGTACTGGCGAAGTGAAACAACGTGAAATGATCCGAGCTGGTATCTTGCTCAATCTCATTAGCGTATTTGTGATTGGTACAGTGGCTTATTTATTGTGGTTCTAAAATGATAAGGGCGAAAGCAACCTTTCGCCCTTATTTTCTTTTTCACATCGAATAAAAATAGCGGAGAAATCCGCTATTTTTTGTTATCCTAAGTAGCATTCAGATTATTTTCGGACAAGGTTATGACTTCCCACAACAATACCCACAAAAAACAGCAAGAAAATGCACCGCACTTTGCGCAAACTGATGTAGAACAGCTTAACGTAGATCCTATTGATAACGAGCAAGAAACCACCCATTTTGGCTTCCAAACTGTGGCGAAAGCAGAAAAACAAAAGCTCGTAGCTAACGTGTTTCATTCGGTGGCGGGCAAATACGATTTAATGAATGACTTGCTTTCTTTTGGCATTCACCGTGTTTGGAAACGCTTTACCATTGATTGCAGCGGCGTACGCAAAGGGCAGAAAGTGCTTGATCTGGCAGGGGGAACGGGGGATTTCAGTGCCAAGTTTTCTCGCATTGTGGGGGAAACTGGGCAAGTAATTTTGGCGGATATTAATTCCTCAATGCTCAATGTAGGGCGAGAAAAGTTGCGTAACCTTGGCGTGATTGGCAACATCAATTATGTGCAAGCCAATGCGGAAACCTTGCCTTTTGCTGATAACACCTTTGATTGCGTGATTATCAGTTTCGGGTTGCGTAATGTTACAGACAAAGACAAAGCATTGCGTTCAATGTTTCGCGTGCTGAAACCCGGTGGACGTTTGTTGGTGTTGGAATTTTCCAAACCGATTTTAGATCCACTCAGCAAAATATATAATTTTTATTCTTTCAATATTTTGCCGAAAATCGGTGAAGTGGTGGTGAATGACGGCGATAGTTACCGTTATTTAGCCGAATCAATCCGAATGCACCCGAAACAAGAAGATCTTAAAACAATGATGGAGCAAGCGGGGTTCGAGCAAGTGAGTTACTACAATCTCAGCGCGGGCATTGTGGCGTTGCACCGTGGCTATAAATTTTAAGCGAGCAAAAAATGAACTTCCTGCAACAATTAATGCTGCCACAATGGCTCAACGGTGCGTTGGAATCCTTACTCAATTATTGTTAAAACGCACCACACATAGCGAAATTTATTTACGCAAACTTAACGGCAAGGTGCTGAAAATCCAGCCGCAACAGTTTGATTTTTCGATATATTTTTATTTTCACCGCAACGTATCGACCTGCTCAATCGCTATGAGGGCGAGGTAGATTGTGCGGTCAGCCTGAACGCTCAATTATTATTCAAAATGCCGAGCAAACAGCAATTATCCCGCTATCTGAATGATCAATCTATTCAGCTTCAAGGGGATCTGCAAGTGTTGCAAGACTTCACCGCTCTGCTAGAATTTTTAGAAAAAGATCCTGCCGAACTGCTTTCTCCTTTTGTCGGCGATGTGATCGCACAAAGTGCGGTGGATTCGTGGTTTTTGTCAAATCGCAAAACGCAAATTGAGCGAAAGCCAACAATATTGCGGCGAGCGTTTAACGGAAGAATGGGCGGTGATCTCGCCAAGCCTTGCCATTGCAGATTTTTTGCGAGCAAGTAAAAACACTGGAAAAACAGACCGCACTTGTGGAACAAAAATTAGCTCAACTTGAAAAGAACCGAATTTAATCTGATGACTTTTAAAGATTTCAAACGTTTATACAAAATTATCCGCACTTTTTTAATTTACGGCATTGATGAAGCCTTGCCCCACAACGCCTATACGCGACCTTTGCGCTGTTGGCGAAAAACCTTATTTTGGCTACGCAATCAGCATAAAGATCTCGCCTTTGGTTTGCGTTTACGCCTTGCGTTACAAGAGCTTGGGCCAGTTTGGATCAAGCTCGGACAAATGCTTTCCACAAGACGAGATTTATTCCCCCCTGATATTGCTGATGAATTGGCATTATTGCAAGATCAAGTTGAGCCATTTGACGGCAAAATCGCTCGCGAACAAATTGAACAAGCCTTTGGCGGAAAATTAGAAACTTGGTTTGAAGATTTTGATGAAATCGCGCTCGCGTCCGCATCCATTGCACAGGTGCATACCGCTCGCTTTAATGCCGAACAACCCCTTGCGGGCAAAGAAGTGGTGCTGAAAGTGCTACGCCCAAATATTCAGCCACAAATTGATGCGGATTTGAGCTGGATGTACAAGCTGGCGAGTTGGATTCCCCGTTTATCAAGCGAAGGCTATCGGTTGCGGGCGGTGGAGGTGATCCGCGAATATGAAAAAACCTTGCGTGATGAACTGGATTTACGCACCGAAATGGCGAACGCCATTAAGCTCAAAGCCAACTTTGCCGATAGCCCGATGTTGTATATTCCTGAAATGTATCAAGAATTTTGCTATCGCAATGTGATCACAATGGAGCGTATTTACGGCATTCCCGTTTCTGATGTGGAAACCCTAAAAGCCAACGGCACGGATATGAAATTGCTGGCAGAACGTGGCGTGCAAGTGTTTTTTACCCAAGTGTTCCGTGATAGCTTTTTCCACGCCGATATGCACCCAGGCAATATTTTTGTTAATCCAAATCACCCTGAAAATCCACAATACATCGGCATTGATTGCGGGATTGTTGGACGTTTGAACGATAACGATAAACGCTATTTAGCAGAAAGTTTTGTCGCCTTTTTTAACCGTGATTATCGCCGCGTAGCACAAATGCACGTTGATGCAGGCTGGACGCCGCAAGATACTAATATTGATGAATTTGAACAGGCTTTCCGTGAAGTGTGCGAGCCAATTTTCGCCAAGCCCTTATCGGAAATTTCTTTCGGGCAGGTATTGCTCAATTTATTCAATGTGGCACGCGAATTTAATATGCAGGTGCAACCGCAACTGGTGTTGTTGCAAAAAACCTTGCTTTATATTGAGGGTTTGGGACGACAACTTTATCCGCAGTTGGATTTATGGGATACAGCAAAACCTTTTTTACAAAATTGGTTAGATGAGCAAATGGGCATTAAAGCGTTCGCCAAAAATTTAAAAGCCAGTTTGCCTTATATTACCGAGCATTTACCCCAATTCCCCGCGACATTAATGGACGCCTTGAAACAGCAAACACAAATTCGCCAACAGTTACACGAAATCAATAAAAAGTTGGCAAGACAGCAACGCTGGCAGAAAAAAGCCCTTGCGCTGATAATGGGAACGGTGCTGTTTTTGGGAACATTATGGCAATTTTCCGCTTTACCTTTATGGGAAAATATCGGTTTATTAACAGGCGGTGGAGTGCTTTGGCTTATAGCTCTGATAATGCCATAGCCTTTATCTATAGGCAAAATGTGGCGATAAATCAATAAAATGTGAAATAATGCAAATTGTCTATTGTTCAAGATGAATAAAAAAGTTATATTTTGGCACGATTTCATTAAGTTAGTTATAGGAGTAAAAAAATGGGTTTAGGTGGCGTAAGTATTTGGCAATTACTCATTGTTTTGTTAATTGTATTAGTTTTCTTCGGCACAAAAAAATTGCGTAATGTGGGTTCAGATTTAGGGACTGCAGTGAAAGGCTTTAAAAACGCAATGAAAGATGATGAAACAGCTGCAGAGCCGAAAAAAATTGTCGATGACGCACAACAAGCGAAAGCGGAAACTGTAAAAGACAAAGAACAGGCATAATCCGTGTTTGATATTGGTTTTTCTGAATTACTGTTAATTTCTATTGTGGGCTTAGTGGTGCTAGGCCCTAAACGCTTGCCCGTGGCGATTCGTACCGTGATGGGCTGGGTTCGCACCATTCGTGGCTTAGCGGCGAATGTTCAAAATGAATTGAGCCAAGAATTAAAATTGCAGGAATTACAGGAAAGCATCAAAAAAGCCGAACACCTTAATTTACAGCAGCTTTCTCCTGAATTGAGCCAAACGGTGGAAGAATTAAAGGCTTCTGCGGAAAAAATTAAAGCCAATTTAGAAGAAAAAGCGGCAAGCACGCAAACGTCCTTTGAGCATCAAGTGCAAGAGCAAGAATTAAAAAGTGCGGTGCAAAATTCTGAACAAATTGCACAGCAAGAAACCGCACATCACGACAGCACTCAAAGTGATACATCAGCAGAAAACGCACTTTCCCCTGCGGATATGGCAGAGCTTGCCGAGCAAGATGAATCTCAATTGGAGCTAACCAGTGCATACTATCCTGAAGATGATACCCTTGCTGATGTTGCCCCTTCAACAAAATCCCAATCAGAAAAAGCATAAAGGCATTTTATGACTGTTGAAGAAACCCAACCTTTAATTAGCCATTTACTTGAACTGCGTGATCGTCTATTACGTTGCGTGTTCGTGGTGGCGCTGGTCTTTTTAGGCTTGGTTTATTTTGCCAACGATATTTATAATTTTGTCGCCTCGCCATTACTCAGCGTAATGCCGTCAGGGGCGAGTATGATCGCAACCAATATCGCGACGCCTTTCTTTACCCCATTGAAATTAACGGGTGTTGTCGCGGTGTTTATTTCTGTGCCATTCTTGCTTTACCAAGTGTGGGCATTTATCGCGCCAGCATTGTATCAGCACGAAAAACGCTTAATTTATCCGCTGTTATTTTCTAGCACTGTGCTGTTTTATTTAGGCGTGGCGTTCGCCTATTATGTGGTGTTTCCGCTCGTGTTTGGTTTTCTTACCAAAACCGCGCCAGAAGGGGTTGCCATTGCCACGGATATTAGTAGCTACTTAGATTTCGTTCTCACCTTATTTCTTGCTTTTGGCGTGTGTTTTGAAGTTCCAGTGGCGATTATTTTGCTTTGTTGGTCTGGGGTTACCACTATTGACGATTTGAAGAAAAAACGTCCTTACATTATCGTTGCCGCCTTTGTGGTGGGAATGTTGCTTACACCGCCGGATATTTTTTCACAAACCTTGCTTGCTATTCCAATGTGCCTATTATTTGAAGTGGGGTTATTATTTGCGCGTTTTTATCGCCCGAAAGAAGATAATGACGACACGGGCAGCGACACCGACAGCAACGAGAGTGAAGCACAACAAAACAAAGAATAATTTCTTTCCAACCAGTTTTAGGGCAAACCAATGTGTTCGCCCCTTATCCTTATAACGAAAAGATTTTGGAGAATAATGATGACTCAACAAATTTTTACAGGCTTTCCTGCACGCCGTTTACGCCGTATGCGTAAGCACGATTTCAGCCGCCGCTTAATGGCAGAAAACAAGCTCACAGCAGATGATTTAATTTATCCGGTGTTTATTATTGAAGGTGAAAATTATCGCGAACCTGTGCCGTCAATGCCTAACGTGGAGCGTTTAACCTTAGATCAGTTACTTATTGAAGCGGGATTGTTAGTCAAATATGGCGTGCCAGTGATCGCCTTGTTCCCTGTGATTGATCAAAAGTAAAAAATCCCTGATTGGCGGAAGAAGCCTACAATCCTAATGGCTTAGTACAACGTGCGGTCAAAGCGTTAAAAGCAACTTATCCAGAATTGGGCGTGCTAACAGACGTGGCACTCGATCCTTACACGGTACACGGACAAGACGGCATTATTGATGATGACGGCTATGTTCTCAATGACATCACCACGGAAGTGTTGGTGAAACAGGCCCTTTCCCACGCCGAAGCAGGGGCTGATATTGTCGCACCAAGTGATATGATGGACGGAAGAATTGGCAAAATTCGCACCGCACTTGAAGAAAAAGGCTTTATCAACACGCAAATTATGGCGTATTCTGCCAAATATGCCTCGAATTATTATGGCCCATTCCGCGATGCGGTGGGATCTTCAGCCAATCTGAAAGGTGGCGATAAGAAAACCTACCAGCTCGATCCTGCCAACAGCGATGAAGGCCTGCAAGAAGTGGCATTAGACATTCAAGAGGGTGCGGATATGGTGATGGTAAAACCGGGAATGCCTTATTTGGATATGGTGTACCGCGTGAAACAACACTTTGGCGTGCCAACTTTTGCTTACCAAGTATCGGGTGAATACGCAATGCATATGGCGGCTATTCAAAACGGCTGGTTGAAAGAAAAAGAATGTATTATGGAAAGTCTGCTGTGCTTTAAACGCGCAGGCGCAGACGGCATTCTCACCTATTTCGCCAAACAAGTGGCAGAGTGGATTTACTTAGAAAATCAAGCTAAATAGAAGTCTAAGCAAATAAAAACATAAAAATTCCCCCCCATTCTTTTCGGTTTTAATTCTGAGTGGATAATTTTTATCATAATAGCTACATGCTATTGATAACGCATATAAAATGCAAATACGATTTAATTTTGCTTGACAAACTTATCCGTTATATAGAAAAATTTTGTCTTACTTGCTTAAATATGTTAATTACATACGCAAAGCATACAATTGTTGTATCTAGACAAAATCCAGAATGGCACTATTCAAAGTGCCATTTCTCTATTTAGATTTAAAAATTTACTTAGACCAATATTTATCAATTTCATTTCGGATAGCTTGCGCTGTAGCTTGACCTTTTTCTCCCACTAACGCACGCCCAGCAATAAAGGCTTTGGCGTTTTTGATATCTTTGAATAAATGAATATCCTCAGGCACAATCCCGCCTGTAATGGAAAGTTGTAACCCTAAAGATTCTAGTGCTTTCATTTTTTCAATATCTTCCGCTGTCCAACCTTTACCTGCTAATTCGGCATCACGAGAACGGTGATAAATCGCTTGAGTGACACCAAGATCAACCCACTGTTTAGCGTCTTCAAGTGTCCAGTTGCCGTAAATCTCAATTTGAATTTCTTTTTTCACTTTGAGCTCTGGATGAGCTTGGTTAAATTCATCTGCTACTTTTTTACAAGCTGCTTTAGTTGCAGGATGCGCGGCAGCAGAAACTGTTAGCCAATCAGCCCCGGCTTCAAAAGACATTTTTGCTAAAATCGCGCCACCATCTGTTGTTTTAAGATCACAGACTAGAATGTGATTGGGATGTAAGGCGCGTAGTGTGCTAACAGCTTTCATTCCCTCAGCACAAGCGAGAATTGTGCCAATTTCAATAATATCCACTAAAGCTTCAGCTTGTTTAGCATCTGCAACAGCTTTTTCTAATGAAAGAGAATCTAACGCAATTTGTAGTAAAGGTTTTGACATAATTTCTTCCTTCTAATTAACAATTAATTTGATAATGCTTGATCAATAACGAGATGGACATCTTCGGCACGCTGACACTGAAGTATTTTTTCTAAATCAACACCTGTTTCACTATTTGGATCATCGTCTTCTAATACTTGAGTTATTTCCATAATCCCTTGCATATGCTGATCAGAGTCGCTTCCTGCGAGAGTAATTAATACACTAATCGGTTCTTCTTCTCCTTCAAATTGCACAGGCGTGTCCAATGTAACTAAAGCAAAGGCTGTGCGATTTACACCATCTTCGGGTCTTGCGTGCGGCATAGCTAAACCAGGTGATAAAATAATATAAGGCCCCATTTGTTTGATCATATTGATGATGGAATCATAGTAACGAGGCTCTATTGCGCCTGAAGCAACAAGCATATCTGTTCCAAGTTTAATCGCCTCTTCCCAATTTTCCGCTTTCTGATGTAACTTGATTGAATTATTTTCAATTAATGATTGCTTTAACATATAAAAATCTCCAAAATTCCTACCGCACTTAGATAAAATGCGGCAGGATACACAAATTACTGATACTTCTTAATTAACGCTTTTAATTCATCGCCAAAGGAATTTGGGTTTAGCATATTTTGTACGCCTAGTACAGAAACGCGCTCTCCACCATTAATTTCATCGGCAAGGTGTTTAGAGCACACAATGATATCCACGCCATCTAATTTTCCTTTGTAATCAGTCACAGCGCAAGAATCCATAATATTGGCAATTCCTTGTTTATCTAAATAACCTTTAATTTTCATTTTCATCATCATTGATGAACCTTGTCCTGAGCCACATACCGCCAAAATGCGTACTGGATTTTCTCCCATTGGGCTTTCTGCTTGCACTTCTGCACCTAACTCTTGCTCAACCACATCATCATTGCCGTAGCCATCCATTTGTTCCAATGTTTTCCCTGCCGCAGCCGCTGCTGCTTCATCAGCTCGCAATTTACGAGAAGCAAAGAACATATAGACCATAGCAAGCGCAAGAATAACAAAGAAGAATCCCGGCACACTTACAATACCTTGTAAAATTGGTGGGAAAAATAATGCCCAGTCAGCCATTCCCATCCAACCATTAAACTCTGCACCTTGCGTAGCCAAAAGTTGGATTACCCACGCTGACCCCATTACCTCGACAATCCCCATCACAAAACAAATTTTCATCACTGCTTTCCAGCCACCAAATTGGTTCGCAAATACACCAATAGTCGCATTAGAGAAAAACATTGGAATAAAACCAGGAATAATTAAGATCGGAGAATTAAACCCAAGTAACAATCCGACTGCAACAAATTGACCAATCGCCCCCCAAATAAAACCAAATACCATCGCATTTGGCGAGAAGGCATAAATGGCAGCACAGTCAATCGCTAACACAGAATTAGGAATAAGACGTTCAGAAATTCCTTTGAAAGCCTCAGACAATTCAGCCACGAACATACGAACACCAGTTACAATAATTTGGATTGCAACAGCAAATTTTAGTCCCATTTCTAAAATATACATAGACCAATGGGTTTTGCCCGCCATTGCTTGCAAATTATCTAAACCAAAAGAGAGCAAGATAATCCCAAAGAATATCGTCATAACTAATGCTGTTGCAGAAATACTATCGTGGAAAATATGTAGCCATTTTGGCAACTTCATATTATCAACACTGTCAGTCTTATCCCCCAGTTTTGGCGCAACTTTGGTTGCGATCCAAGAAGCAATTTGTTGTTGATGTCCAATGGAAAAACCTGCTCCACCAGTAACTGCTTGAGTTGGTTTATACATAATATTTGACGAAATCCCCCAATATAACGCCATTAATACCGAAGTATAAATGACTGTCTCCCACATTGAAGCGCCAATGATCATATAAAATACCGCAACTAAACCAGCTTGTTGGAACATAATGTGTCCAGTTAGCATAATAGTGCGAATGCCCGTGAAACGTCTAAATACAACTAATAAGATGTTTAAAAATAATGCGCCAATAACAGCATAACCAACCCAACCATAATTGTCCGCCATAGTTTGGATGGTTGCCTGCATACTGGTATAAGGATCGATAACAGCCCCTGTCAGATTATGAAATTTAGAAAGCCCTTCAATTACAGGTTTGAAGTTTGTAACTAAGAACCCTGACCCTGCCTGCACGATCATAAAACCCACAATGGTTTTGATCGTACCTTTAATAACCGTAGTTGTATCTTTCTTTAAAAGAATATATCCCAAACACGCAACAATACCTAACAAGAAAGGTGCCTTAGATAAGACTTGCGTATTAAAAATACCGAAATAGTGCATTATTGTATCCATATTTATCCCCTTGAATAAACAATGATTATGAAAAGATGTTTTTATCTAACGCGACAAAAATCGTGACTATAATACTCAATTACAATCAGATAAAAAGATTATTTTTGACAATATGTGAGCAAAGTCACAAAAATAATCATATAAAATAAAATCACAACTAATAAAAATAAGGAAAGATATCCGTAAACAGAAGGATGCAATCAGATAAAACGTGATCTATGTCACAATTCGATGAAAATCATCTTTATTTACCCTTAATGATTATTTATGATTAAAAAAGATTAAAGAAGATAACAAACCTTATAGGAGTCGATTATGCCAAATGTAAATGAAATCACCCGCGAAAGCTGGATCTTATCTACCTTTCCTGAATGGGGAACTTGGTTAAATGAAGAAATAGAGCAAGAAGTTGTCCCAGAAGGTAACTTTGCTATGTGGTGGCTAGGCTGCGTTGGCGTCTGGATTAAAACACCCGGTGGAGCAAATTTATGTATGGATTTATGGTGTAGCCGCGGTAAATCAACCAAAAAAGTAAAAGATATGGTTCGAGGTCACCAAATGGCAAATATGGCTGGCGTGCGTAAATTACAGCCCAATTTACGCGCAGCACCAATGGTTATTGATCCTTTTGCTATTAATGAAGTGGATTTTATTCTCGCCTCCCACTACCACAGCGATCATATTGATGTAAATGTGGCCGCCGCTATTGTGAACAATCCTAAATTAGACCATGTAAAATTTGTAGGCCCGTGGCATTGCACAGAATTATGGAAAAAATGGGGCGTACCAGAAGATCGTCTAATTACAGTAAAACCGGGAGACGTAGTGAAAATTAAGGATGTTGAAATTCACGCCTTAGATTCTTTTGATAGAACTTGCCTTGTTACCCTTCCAGTGGAAGGGGCAGAAGAACAAGGTGGAGAATTGAAAGGGCTATGTCCGAGTGATGAAGAAATGGGACGCAAAGCGGTTAACTATGTATTCAAAACTCCTGGTGGCACAATTTATCACGGTGCGGACTCCCACTTCTCTATCCAATTTGCTAAACATGGAAAAGAATTTGATATTGACGTTGCATTAAATAACTATGGCGAAAATCCTGTCGGTATTGCCGATAAAATGACATCCATTGATCTACTTAGAATGGCAGAAAGTCTTCGCTGTAAAGTCATCATCCCTGTCCATCATGATATCTGGACGAACTTTATGGCAAGCACAGATGAGATCATTGCCTTATGGAAAATGCGCAAAGAACGTTTACAATATAAATTCCATCCGTTCATTTGGGAAGTTGGCGGAAAATATGTTTATCCAAGGGATAAAGACCTCATTGAATACCATCATCCTAGAGGTTTTGATGACTGCTTTGAGCAAGAGCCGAATATCCAATTTAAAGCCATGCTTTAAAATTGGTCATCCCCTGTGAAAGCAGGGGATTTCGCTCATTATTGCAGTAACTTCTAGTGATCATTAAGGAAATATAATGAACGAAAACTATCGACATAAAGCATTGCTCAATTTACTTGAAGAACGAAATGTACTGTCTACTGTTGAAATTATGCAATTATTAAATATCTCTCCAGCAACAGCGCGTAGAGATATTAGCAAACTCGATCAACAAGGCAAACTAAAAAAAATTCGTAATGGGGCAGAAGCAATCAAAGGAACCATTCCCCTTATTGAAAAAACAACCATCAATCACTTTGATGAAAAACAACGTATTGCGAAAGCAGCCGCGCAGCTATGTAAGAACGGGGAAAGTGTTATTTTAACCTGTGGTTCAACAGTGCAATTATTAGGTAAGCAACTAAGCAGAAAAGATGTCCAAATCATAACGAACTACATTCCTCTGGCTAATTACCTAATTGAATGTCGACACTCTGATCTAGTGATTATGGGAGGACAATATAATAAGGAAAAAGCAATAACACTCTCTCTTAACCAACAAAATGAAACCAATTACTCTGCACATATTATGTTTACTAGCGGTAAAGGTTTTACGCGTGATGGTCTATTCAAAACAGATATGATTATTGCCAACTCAGAGCAACAACTTTCCTCAAAAGCAGAAAAATACGTTGTACTACTAGATAGCTCGAAATTAGGCAAACAAGTAGGGATGCTATTTACCCAATTACAAGATATAGATTTACTCATTACGGGTAAAGAAGCCGATCCACAAATTATTGAACAGCTAACCTTATTAGGCCTTGAAGTTATTCTTGCGTAATAAACATAAGTGCGGTCAAAATTTCACTAATTTTATTAGGAAAACAAAATGAGAAAACACAAATTAGGCATTTATGAAAAAGCCTTACCTAAACATATCAGCTGGCAAGATAGACTTTCCATCGCCAAAGCCTGTGGCTTTGATTTTGTGGAAATCTCCATTGATGAAAGCGATGAGCGCCTCAGCCGCTTAGATTGGACAAAAGCACAGCGCCTTGAACTGGTGCAAACTATCATCAATACCGGCGTGACGATTCCCTCTATGTGCCTTTCAGGGCATCGCCGCTTTCCTTTTGGCAGCCACGATGAAACTACACGCCAAAAAGCCTATGAAATCATGGAAAAAGCCATTCAGCTGGCGGTAGATGTTGGTATTCGCACTATTCAACTGGCAGGCTATGATGTGTATTACGAAGAGCAAGATGAAGGTACGCTTGAGCGCTTTCATCAAGGGATGGAATGGGCGGTTGAGTTAGCAGCAAGTAATCAAGTAACCCTCTCTATGGAAATTATGGATACGCAATTTATGAGCTCCATTACGCGTTGGAAAAAATGGGATGACATTATCCGTTCCCCTTGGTTTACCGTGTATCCAGACCTCGGCAACCTGTCTGCCTGGAATGACAATGTGGTAGAGGAATTGAAATTAGGCATCGACAAGATTTCTGCGATTCATTTGAAAGATACTTATAAAGTCACAGAAACCTGCGCAGGGCAATTCCGTGATGTGCCATTTGGTAAGGGCTGTGTGGATTTTGTGACCTGCTTTAAAACCCTTGCTGAACTCAATTACCGAGGTGCTTTCTTGATTGAAATGTGGACAGAAAAAGCCCAAGAGCCGATTGAAGAAATCATCAAAGCACGCCGTTTTATTGAACAAAAAATGCAAGAAGGAGGCTTCCCATGTTAGCGGAATTACGCGAAAAAGTCTTACAAGCCAATTTGGCTTTACCAAAACACCACTTAGTCACCTTCACTTGGGGAAATGTCAGTGAAATTGACCGCACTTCAGGATTGGTGGCGATTAAACCTTCGGGGGTAGAGTATGAAACCATGACCGCCGATGATATTGTGATTGTGGATGTGAATACAGGCGAACGCGTGTGGGGAACGAAAAACGTCCTCTGATACCGCAACGCATTTGGAATTATATCGCCAATTTCCTGAAATTGGTGGCATTGTGCATACCCATTCGCGCCACGCCACCATTTGGGCACAAGCAGGGTTAGATTTAATTGCCGCGGGCACCACACACGCCGATTATTTCTATGGCAGTATTCCTTGTACAAGAAAAATGACGCCAGAAGAAATTGCAGGCGAGTATGAACTGGAAACCGGCAAGGTGATTGTCGAAACCTTCCGTAATCGCAAAATTGAGGCGAAAGATGTCCCTGCTGTATTAGTCCATTCCCACGGCCCTTTTGCTTGGGGAACTGACTCAGATAATGCCGTACATAATGCGGTGGTGTTAGAAGAAATTGGTTATATGAATTTATTCAGTCGCCAACTCAACCCGAATTTAACGCCAATGCCGCAAGAATTATTGGATAAACATTATCTCCGTAAACACGGTAAGAATGCGTATTATGGGCAGTAGAGAAAACAATAGATAGAGAAACCAAGCAGTAATGTTTGGTTTCTTTTTGAATCACGATAAAACCTAGAAAAACTAATCAAATTAATTGCTATTTTTTCATAATAAATCGGGTAGAATAGCCAGAGTTCAGTTTTACATTTGATAATTAGGAGAACAAAAATGTCAACTCGAAGAGAATTAGCGAATGCCATTCGTTTTTAAGTATGGATGCAGTGCAGAAAGCCAAATCAGGGCATCCGGGCGCGCCGATGGGAATGGCGGACATTGCAGAAGTATTATGGCGTGATTTTTTAGTGCATAATCCAACCAATCCAAAATGGTCAAACCGCGATAGATTTGTGTTATCAAATGGACACGGTTCAATGTTAATTTACAGCCTTTTACATTTAACGGGCTATGATTTAACCATTTCAGATTTACAACAATTCCGTCAATTACATTCCAAAACTCCAGGCCACCCAGAATATGGCTATGCACCCGGTGTGGAAACCACTACAGGGCCATTAGGTCAGGGCATTACCAACGCGGTAGGAATGGCGATTGCCGAGAAAACCTTAGCGGCACAATTTAACCGCCCAGGCCACGAGGTTATCGACCATTACACTTACGCTTTCTTAGGCGATGGTTGTTTAATGGAAGGGATTTCCCACGAAGCTTGCTCATTAGCGGGCACCTTAGGCTTAGGCAAATTAATTGCGTTCTATGATGACAACAATATTTCTATTGATGGTGAAGTGGACGGCTGGTTCACCGATAACACCAAAGAACGTTTTGAAGCCTATAACTGGCAAGTGATTGGTCAAATTGATGGACATAATCCAGAAGCCATTGCGGAAGCTATTAAACAAGCGCAAGCAGAAAAAGCGCGTCCAACCTTGATTATCTGCAAAACCACCATTGGTTTTGGCTCACCAAACAAAGCCGGCTCACACGACAGTCATGGTGCGCCATTAGGTGATGAAGAAATCGCTTTAACGCGTAAAAACTTAGGTTGGAACTATGCACCATTTGAAATCCCTGCGGAAATTTATGCGCAATGGGACGCCAAAGAAAAAGGCAAACAAGCAGAACAAGCGTGGAATGAAAAATGGACAGCATATAGCCAAGCCTATCCAGAATTAAGTGCAGAGCTTGAACGCCGTTTAAGTGGTGAATTGCCAGCAAATTGGGCGCAAGAAAGCCAAGCATTTGTTGAAAAATTACAAGCCAATCCAGCAAGCATCGCAAGCCGAAAAGCATCACAAAATGCCATTGAAGCCTATGCCCCATTATTGCCAGAGTTTTTAGGTGGTTCGGCAGATTTAGCAGGCTCAAACTTAACCTTATGGTCAGGTTCTCGCCCTATTCGTGCGACAGAAAATCAAGATGGTAACTACATCAACTACGGCGTGCGTGAATTTGGTATGTCTGCCATTATGAACGGGATTGCCTTACACGGTGGTTTCATTCCTTATGGCGCAACCTTCTTAATGTTTATGGAATATGCCCATAATGCAGTGAGAATGGCGGCGTTAATGAAACAACGCGTGCTTTTCGTTTATACCCACGATTCTATCGGCTTAGGGGAAGACGGCCCGACACACCAACCTGTGGAGCAAACGGCGTCATTACGTTTAATTCCAAATTTAGAAACGTGGCGTCCGTGTGACCAAGTGGAATCAGCGGTTGCGTGGAAAGCAGCGGTTGAGCGTAAAGATGGCCCGAGTGCGATGATTTTCAGTCGTCAAAATCTTACTCAAATGGACAGAACCCCTGCACAATTGGCTGATGTGGCGCGCGGTGGTTATATCTTAACCGATAGTGAAGGTACACCAGATTTAATCTTTATCGCAACGGGTTCTGAAGTAGAATTAGTGATGAAAGCGGCGGAGCAACTTCGTCAAGAAGGTAAAAAAATCCGTGTGGTATCAATGCCTTCCACAAACGTGTTTGACAAACAAGATGAAGCCTACCGCGAAAGCGTATTGCCAAGCAGCGTAACCAAACGTGTTGCAGTTGAAGCGGGCATTAGCGAGTTTTGGTACAAATACGTTGGCTTCGGCGGACGCATTGTGGGAATGAACAGCTTCGGCGAATCCGCTCCTGCTGGTGAATTATTCAAACTCTTCGGCTTCACCGTAGAAAACGTGGTGGCTAAAGCGAAAGAAATTTTATAATTTTCCACCGCACTTTATCTTGATAAAAACCTTGAGTTTTGGCTCAAGGTTTTTTTTGTCTGTATATAAAGTATTTGATTTATTCTGAGTTGTTTTTGTTGTTATTTTTAGCGTAATGCTTGCTAGATTTTTCAACTCTTTTTTCTCAAAATTTGATCCCTGCCACAAAAATGAAATTTATTTTTCATTTTTGTTTTATTTGAAATAAAAGTGTGATTATATAATGCAGAAATTCGTTTTTAGGGTAACGAGGAGAGAAAGATGAAAACAGTCAGACTTACAGTTGCGCAAGCCTTAGTAAAATTCTTAGATAATCAGTACGTTGAATTTGATGGCAAGGTGACGAAGTTTATTGAAGGTATCTTTGGGATCTTTGGACACGGAAATGTGCTGGGATTAGGGCAAGCACTTGAGCAAAATTTAGGCGATTTAGTCGTTCGGCAAGGACGTAATGAGCAAGGAATGGCGCACGTTGCCATCGGTTTTGCTAAACAGAAATTGCGTAAGCAAATCTATGCGTGTACATCTTCTGTGGGGCCTGGTGCGGCGAATATGATTACCGCGGCGGCAACGGCAACAGCCAACCGTATCCCTTTACTTTTATTACCAGGTGATGTGTTTGCAACACGTCAGCCTGATCCTGTGTTACAACAAATTGAGCAACCTTATGATTTAAGCATTAGTACCAATGACGCCTTCCGTGCGGTGAGTAAATATTGGGATCGAGTCAGCCGTCCGGAGCAATTAATGACAGCTTGTATTAATGCTATGCGTGTGCTGACCGATCCTGCGCAAACTGGGGCGGTAACGATTGCGTTACCGCAAGATGTGCAGGGGGAGGCTTATGATTTTCCGGAATCTTTCCTAGAAAAGCGTATTCATCGCATTGAGCGTACATTGCCGACAGAGCCAATGTTGCAAGATGCCTTGGCGTTAATCCAATCAAAGAAAAAACCACTCATTATTTGTGGTGGTGGGGTGCGTTATTCAGAGGCTGCGGAGCAATTAAAAGCCTTTGCTGAAATTTATAATATTCCTTTTGCGGAGACGCAAGCAGGTAAAAGTGCGGTGGTTTCTTCCCATTATTTGAATGTTGGTGGCGTTGGTGAAACTGGTTGTTTGTCCGCCAATTTACTTGCCAAAGAAGCCGATCTGATTATTGGTGTAGGAACAAGATATACAGATTTTACCACGTCTTCGAAATGGATTTTCCAGCACCCTGAAGTGAAATATCTCAACATCAATGTTTCTCGTTTTGATGCTTATAAATTAGATGGGGTACAAATCACCGCAGATGCGAAAGAAACTTTAGAAAAATTGACCGCACTTCTCGCATCGACAGGTTATCAAAGTGCTTGGGGAGAAGAAATTTCTCAAGCCAAACAACAGTTTGAAAAAGAGCTGGATCGTCTTTATCACCTGTCTTATAGCGAAAATGATTTTGTACCAGAAGTAGACGATAACTTAAATTGTGAAGCAGTGTTTGAAGAATTTATTAGGCTGACAAATTCACGTTTAACTCAGAGCCGGGTACTTGGCATTCTTAATGAAACATTAGGTGAAAATGATGTGATTGTTGGGGCGGCGGGAAGTTTACCTGGTGATTTGCAGCGGGTATGGCAATCGAAAGGTGTGAATACTTACCATTTAGAATATGGTTATTCTTGTATGGGCTATGAGGTGAATGCGGCGCTTGGGGTGAAATTAGCTCAGCCACAACGAGAAGTTTATGCACTGTTAGGTGATGGCTCCTATATGATGCTCCATTCTGAATTGGTTACTTCTATTCAAGAAGGTAAAAAGTTAATGTCATATTATTTGATAATATGACCAACGGCTGTATCAACAATCTTCAAATTGGACACGGTATGGATAGCTTTGCGACAGAATTCCGTTTCAGAAATGCCGATACGAACAAGCTCAATGGCGCTTTTGTTCCAGTAGATTTTGCAATGAATGCGGCTTCTTATGGGTGTAAGACCTATCGTGTAACCACAGAGGAAGAGTTAGTCGCAGCGTTGCAAGATGCGAAAAAACAATCTGTCTCTACGCTAATTGATGTGAAAGTGTTGCCGAAAACAATGGTGCATTCTTATGGCAGTTGGTGGCACGTTGGAGTAGCAGAAGTTTCCGAAAAAGAACGAGTTCAACAGGCTTATGAAAATGCGGTGAAACGCATAAATGAAGCAAGACGTTATTAATTATTCATTGTTTAAGAAGGAAAAATTATGAAAGCTGAAAATGTAAAATTAGGGATTGCACCTATTGGCTGGACAAACGATGATTTACCTGAATTAGGTGCTGAAAATACTTTTGAGCAATGTGTGAGTGAAATGGCGCTGGCAGGCTATACCGGCTGTGAAGTAGGAAACAAATACCCGCGCGATGTTGAAGTATTGAAACACAAGCTTGATGTTCGAGGCATAGAAATTTGTAATGCTTGGTTTAGCACTTTCTTCGTGGACGGAAAAAAAGCGCAAACACTGCAAGATTTTATTAAACATCGTGATTTTTTACATGCGATGGGAGCGAAAGTGATCGGTTGTTCCGAACAAAGCCGCAGTATTCAAGGATTGCCGAAATCAATTTTTAATGAGAAAACCGTTTTCACTGATGCAGAATGGCAACTATTGGCAGAGGGTTATAATGAATTAGCCAAATTAGCCGCTGAAAAAGGAATGCGCGTGTGCTTACATCACCATATGGGAACAGGGATTCAAACACCAGAGGAAATCGATCGTTATATGTCGGTGGTAAATGATGATGTTTATCTCTTATTTGATTCAGGTCATCTGTACTATTCCGAAGGCTCTCAACAGGTAATGCTTGATGTACTAGAAAAATATATTGATCGTATTATTCACGTTCACTTGAAAGATGTTCGCGATGATGTAGTTAATGAAGTGCGGTCGAAAAATTCTAAGTTTTTTAGAGGGCGTGAAAAAGGGACATTTACTGTACCCGGTGATGGCGTGATTGATTTTAAACCTATCTTTGAAATCTTAGATAGACATAATTACAAAGGCTGGATGGTGGTAGAAGCAGAACAAGATCCTGCTGTCGCCAATCCATTTGAATATGCAGTGAAAGGTCGTAAATATATTAAAGATGTAGCAGGAGTTTAATATGATTAAAGTAGGTATTATCGGTGCTGGGCGTATTGGTCGCGTACATTCTGAAAGCATCAGCAAATATGTTAAAGGAGCAGAAATTAAAGCTATTTCTGATATTCGTGTCACTGATGAACTTCAGCAATGGGCAAAAGAAATAGGTATTCCAAATGTCTATGATGATTACCAAAAGATTCTGCAAGATCCTGAAATTGACGCTGTGTTAGTTTGTTCTTCAACCAACACTCACGCCCCAATTTCTATTGAAGCAGCGCGGGCAGGTAAGCATATTTTTTGCGAAAAACCAATTGATGCGAACGTGGAACGCATTCAAGAAGTGCTTAAAGAAGTAGAAAAGGCCGGTGTGAAATTCCAAGTGGGATTTAACCGTCGTTTTGATCATAACTTTAAAGCCATAAAACAACGTGTTGTAGCAGGAGATATTGGTGAGCCTCATTTAATTCGCGTTACCTCAAGAGATCCTGCTGCCCCCCCGATCGAATACGTTAAAGTATCAGGTGGAATGTTCTTTGATATGACAATCCACGACTTTGATATGATCCGTTATCTTTCAGGCAGTGAAGTAACAGAAGTTTATGCAGTAGGTGGAGTGCTCGTTGATCCTGCTATTGGTGAAGCTGGGGATATTGATACTGCCGTAATCACCTTGAAATTAGCTAATGGTGCCATTGGCGTGATTGATAACAGCCGTAAAGCCGTTTATGGCTATGATCAACGCGCTGAAGTATTTGGATCGAAAGGTGCGGTGCAAACGCGTAATGATACTGATTCTACAGCGATATACTCTAGTGAAGCCGGTGTTATCTCAGAAAAACCGAAATACTTCTTTTAGAGCGTTATATGCAATCTTTCGCAGATGAAATGGCATGTTTCGTAGATTCTGTGGTGAATGATAAACCAACATTAGTCAATGGTAATGATGGTTTACAACCTGTGCGGATTGCCTTAGCTGCGAAAAAATCTTTGGAAGAGGGGCGGCCAGTACTATTGAGTGAAATTTGAATGCCTCTGTATAATTAAATAAATTGATATAAATAATGATTTATATCAGTAAATAAATAATTATTGATTTTTTAGTTTGAAGAAAAAAAGTATTTTGCGTATATTAGCCCACAATCATTAGTTTGCATATTATCCGTATTAGAGAATTTTTATGAGACGTTATATTATTTATAGTACTTGTTTGCTAACAATGTGCTGTAGCCAGACAAATGCGGAGGATACCACTAACAATTCACTGACGGATAATCCTACCCCACCTGGAGAAGTTGGTCAAGTTGTTGGTGACCTTCAGGAAAATCGCTCCACGATATCGGTGAGTGCTGCGATAAAAGGTGATCCGATGATAAGTATTATGAACAATGCTTCTGGGATTATTACGGTGTGGGCTATTGCACGAAATAATTGGCTATGGGGGTATTCTCCGTTTGATTCAAAGACATTTGGCAATTTACGAAATTGGTACATATTGAAAAATGCAAATGGTTCAGTGTCATTTCGTAATGTGAGAACTAATACTTGTATTAGTGCTTATAAAACGGGCATTATCCATACAGGGTGTAATCCAAATAGTTTAAGTCAACAATTTGATTTATTACCATTAACTAATGGTGCCGTAGCATTAAAAAATGCGGCTAATCAGGAATGTTTACGTATTCCGATGAAACGTTCAATAGTCTATATGCCAATTACTTTTACGAAATGCTTATCTGGAGAACAAACGACCATCGATCAACAATGGTTTATTATTCCGCCTATTCTTGATTCATATCCGATTCCAAGTTCTAAATAAGGGGCGAATTTATGTGGAAAAAAATCTTTTTTTCGGTGAGTATGTTACTCACTAGTATGCAAACCATGGCTAAGCTTGAGGATTTCAAAGTTGCAACATGGAATTTGCAAGGTTCTTCAGCAGCAAATGAAAATAAATGGAATGTGAGTGTTCGACAGTTGATAACCGGAGCTGGTGCGGCAGATATTTTAGCTATTCAAGAGGCAGGGGTATTGCCTAGTTCAGCCGTGATAACGAGTCGAATGGTTCAACCATCAACGATAGGTATTCCTATTCATGAATATACTTGGAATTTAGGTACAGCTTCGCGTCCAGATAACGTTTTATTTATTATTCTCGTGTCGATGTGGGGGCTAATCGCGTTAATCTTGCCATTATCACGAGAAGACAGGCGGATGAAGTGATTATTATTCCTCCACCAACGGTGGTATCGCGTCCAATTATTGGTATTCGAATTGGTAATGATGCTTTTTTCTCCGTGCATGCGCTAGCAAGTCGTGGGGCTGATTCCGCTGCAATTGTGCGGTCAGTTTTTGATTATTTTAATAATCGACCTGAACAGCGAGCGGTGAATTGGATGATTGTGGGGGACTTTAATCGTGTTCCTTCTAATTTACAGCGTACTTTAGAAACCACAGAACCTGGAATAGCCCGACATATTAATATTATTGCGCCTACTGCTCCGACTCAACAAAGTGGAGGCACATTAGATTATGGGGTAGTTGGAAATTCTGCCAGCTTTGCTGGTACTGCGATTATTGCTTCAATTTTATTTGGTCAAATACGCAGCCAGTTGCTTTCTGATCATCGTCCGGTCGGTTTTTTCGTACCACGCTAAGGAAATATTATGATTGTTGTTCACAAATTATTAAAAATGGGTATTTTACTGATTTTTACTGTTATTGCCCCACTTAGTGAGGCTGATGCTGAAGCGGATTTTGTAGATGATATGGAACAGGTGGATCCATTGATTTCATTGCGAAGTATAGAAACTGGGGTTCCACTCAAGAATGGGCAATATAATGATGACCGAAATTTACAATGGATTATTCGTGAAGTGTTAGCTTCGGATACGATTCTCAAACAGGCTGGTATGACACAATTTAAAGTGCCAGGATTAAATCGCTGTCTTTATACCATACAAAATAGATTAATTTCCGCCAGCTGTGATGCCAAAGATACGGGATCCCTTTGGAAGATTATACCTACTGAGTTAGGTGCTGTTGAGATTAAATCAATGCGTACCAATACGTGCTTGAGTGCTGGAAAAAGTCATAGTGATTATAGATTGGCACCTTGTCAAGAAAACGAAGCAGTACGAACATCACCTAAATTATTGTGGTTTTTTGCACCTGCTGTGATGCCAGCAAAATTGTCACCAGCTTTTCCTGTGGCAGAAATTGAAGTCTCTCCTCAATAAAGATGGGCTTAAACCGTTCTCCTCTTTGAGCTGATTATATTTTCAAACTTTTTCTATGCAAAAAGTGAGAGTATTCACTCTCACTCTTTTATTAACGTAATCCTAATTCAAAATTAATGATTCTGCTTGGCAACTAAAGGTGAAATCTGCCTTTAGCAAGAAGCGATTTTCAACTGGGATAATTTCTGCTTGAATTTGGCAGGGATCGGTTTCAGCAGCACGTGCTTTTTGGGTGAATTCTTGTAAGGCAAGATCAGCCTCGGCTTCTGTGGCATAAACACGTTCAACGTGGCTGGTGCAGTTGCTGTTGTCGATAATAGTGCCAACATCAAAGGTGTTGCAGCCTACGCATTCTACGGGATTCTCTTTTTTCATTTTATGACTCCTATTTTTTATAAATGGAAAAAGTGCGAAATTTTACACCGCACTTTATGTTATGCAAAAAAGCGATGAGAACCCCCATCGCTTGTTAGTTTAATTACACATCATAAGTAGTTGATGCTGTGTTACCGCCGCGTCCTGTCCAGTTGGTGTGGAAGAACTCACCGCGTGGTTTGTCTTTGCGTTCATAGGTGTGCGCACCGAAATAATCACGCTGTGCTTGTAAAAGATTAGCAGGCAAGTTTGCTGAGGTGTAGCCATCTAAGAAAGTGATGGCAGAGGCCATACAAGGCATTGGAATGCCCACTTCAATGGATTTCGCTACCACTTTACGCCAATCGCCCAAGGCATTTTCCAAGATGTTTTTGAAGTATGGATCTGAGCCTAAGAAAATCAGATCTGGGTTAGCTTCATAAGCATCACGAATATTGCCTAAGAAACGGCTACGAATGATACAACCTTCACGCCATAATAAGGCCGTTGCGCCGTAGTTAATGTTCCAACCAAAGTTTTCTGATGCTTCACGGATCAACATAAAGCCTTGTGCGTATGAGATAATTTTTGACGCAAGCAGGGCTTTGCGTACTGCTTCGATCCAAACTTGTTTATCCCCTTCCACGGGTTGAATGGTTTTGTGGAATAATTTTGCTGCGGCAACACGTTGATCTTTAAATGAAGACACGCAACGGGCAAACACAGATTCGGTGATTAAGGTTAATGGAATACCGAAATCGAGGGCGTTGATCCCCGTCCATTTACCTGTCCCTTTTTGTCCTGCGGTGTCTAAGATTTTTTCTACCAATGGTTCGCCATCGGCATCTTTATAACCAAGAATATCGGTGGTGATGTCGATTAAATAGCTATCCAGCTCGGTTTTTTTCCATTCAGCGAAGATTTTTTGCATTTCATCATAGCTTAAGCCTAAACCGTCTTTTAAGAATTGATAGGCTTCACAGATAAGTTGCATATCGCCGTATTCAATGCCGTTATGCACCATTTTCACGAAATGGCCCGCACCTTCTTGACCAACCCAATCACAGCAAGGTTCGCCTTTGTCTGTTTTGGCAGAGATCGCTTGTAGGATAGGTTTTACATAAGGCCAAGCTTCTGCGTTACCACCCGGCATAATAGAAGGCCCGTGTCTTGCTCCCTCTTCACCGCCAGATACGCCAGCACCCACAAAGCGAATGCCTTTTTCCGCCAATTCTTTCACGCGACGATTGGTGTCTGGATAGTTTGAGTTTCCACCATCAATAATGATGTCGCCTTCTTCTAAATAAGGTAGTAAAGCGTTGATAAACTGATCAACCACTTCACCCGCACGCACCATCAACATTACTTTGCGTGGTTTTTCTAATTTGTTTGCCAGATCTTCTAAGGAATAGGCACCGATAATATTTGTGCCTTTCGCTGGCCCTTCTAAGAACTCGTCCACTTTTGAAGTGGTACGGTTATACGCCACCACTTTAAAGCCGTGGTCGTTCATATTTAAAATTAAGTTTTGTCCCATTACCGCTAAACCGATAACGCCGATATCGCCTTTTACTGACATTGTTTTCTCCTGTGTAATCATTGCGAAAATTGTTTTATATGTTTCCTAGCTTAATATATAAGCAATGAAAGCTAAGATTGCAGGTAATCCCTGCTTGATTAAAATACTGTGGTTTCTTGCTGTTGCGGCACCAAAAATGGCTGCAAGAATGATACAACCTAGCAAGAAATAAATCATTGCCACATTTTGAGTGAGCTGAGCGAAAATCAACCCTGCGGCAAGGAAACCGTTATATAGCCCTTGATTGGCAAACAAGACTTTCACTTTCTTTTGAGTGATAAAACGCTCTTCAAGGTTAAAAATTCGTTTTGCACTCTTGCTTTCAATGGCAAATATTTCTAAATAAAGAATATAAAAATGCTCTATAGCAACGAAATAAAGTAAGAGCGTTGCGAGAATGAGCATTCTATTTTTTATCTCCTGCTTGAATAATTTCCGATTTCTGCAAAATAATTTGCTGAAATTCTGCCGATGTTGTAGCCCAATCCACAATATCCACTTGCCAAGGTAAATCACTTTCTGAAAACGCATTTTCGACTTCACATAGCGTTCTTAAAGAAAGGGGCTGTGTTGTCATTACCACCAAATCAAGATCTGAAAAAGGGCGAGCCGTGCCTTTTACTCTTGAGCCAAAAGCTCGCACTTCATATTCACTCAAATAAGTGCGGAGGATTTTTTCCACAATTTCAAGATGTTGGGGTTGAATATCAATCATCGTTATTACGCTGTTGTAACTGGCTGAGCAAGTTTTTGGCAGAAGCTAAAAAGCCGATCATTTGTTCATAAACTTGCTGAGCCTTATTTTGATCGTAAGTGTGCGAGGTGATGTTTCGCATTTTACGATAGAGCAGCCAATCCTCCACTTGCTCAATCAAGCCTGCTTTGGCACTCAAACGCAAAATATCACGGAAATCTGCACTGTCAATTTCATCGGGAGCTTCGGCGATCAGCTTTAATTGGCGTTTCATCATCTTGATACTTAGCTCATAAACAAATTCAAATTTTTGAATGCAACCAGCGATAAGGGTGTCTTGCACAATGTTTTCTTGTGTGGCAAACCATTGCTTATCCGCCAGTTTGGCTAAGGTCATTTCAAGTGAGTTAAACGCTTTTTCTAACGCTGAAAGATCCAGTTGTTCCATTTATTTTCCCAATAAAAATTCCTAAAAAAATCACCGCACTTTCATTTTATTACAACAACTTCGCCGCGTCTTTATCCAAATACCATTCCGTTACGCCATTTTTTGCTTTGATTTTCGCCGCGGGGTAAGGCAGATTTTCCGCCGGTGTGCTTTGGATTTCTTTTAAAATTTCCGCTTTTGCCGCACCGGTTACCAAATAGGTAATGCGTTTAGCTTGCTCAAGCAATTTGGCAGTTTTGGAAATTCGCACTTGCCCTGTTTCTGGGTGTTTGGCGATCACCGCTAAATTCTCGTCATCAAAATTGGTTTGATGTGGGAATAATGAGGCGGTATGCCCGTCTGCGCCCATTCCTAAAATAATCCAATCAAATTCTCCGTTCGGCACGACTTCTGCCAGTTCATTTTGGAAGCGCGCGAGTTCCTGCTCCACCGGGGCTTCACCACGAATGCGGTGAATGTTTTCTGCTGGAATTTCAATATGATCGAACCAATAATTTTTGCACTTCGCCATAATTGCTTTCCGGATCAGAAGGGGCAACCATACGATCATCGCCCCACCAGAAATGCAAGTTTTTCCATTGGATAGCTTGGTTGTACGGTGCGGCTGCCAAGGTTTTAAACAAAAGTTTTGGAGTGCTGCCGCCTGAAAGTGAAATATGCACAGGACGACCTTCAAGGCTGTATTGCTTGAGTTCTTCAGCGATTTTTTCCACCGCACTTTGTGCATTTTCAAAAATAACGTTGTTCATTCTGTTCTCCGAAGATCCCCTAGCTCCCGTAAGAGCGGGGGGATTGGGTTAGACTTTTTTCTTCATTAAACCACTTGGTTTACGCCAAACGCGCCCTGTGCGAGCAATCAGTTTATCCGCTTCTGTTGGCCCCCAAGTGCCGGCTTCGTAATCGTAAATACGGCCGCGCGCGGCTTTGTAATCCAAAATCGGCTGCACAAATTTCCAGCAGGCGTGTACGGCATCAGTACGCGCGAATAGGGTAGCATCACCTTTCATTGCATCAAGCAATAAACGGTCGTAAGCGCTTAATAAACTTGGTTGCGCTAGATCCGCATAGCGGAAATCCATTGACACTTCTTTGGCTTCGAAGCCCGCACCTGGTTTTTTCAAGCCGAAACGCATTGAAATGCCTTCATCAGGTTGAATGCGAATGATCAATTTGTTTTCTGGCGCATTTTGGCTGAATACTGGGTGTGGTGTGGTTTTAAAATGAATCACCACTTCTGTTACGCGTGCAGGTAAGCGTTTTCCGGTACGTACATAAAATGGCACACCCGCCCAACGCCAGTTGTCAATTTCGCAACGCAACGCCATATAGGTTTCCGTATTGGAATCTGGCGGCACGCCTTTTTCTTCAAGATAGCCTTTCACTTCTTTGCCATCAATGAAACCGCGTGTGTATTGCCCGAGTACGAGATTGTTTTTCACGTCTTCTTCGCTTAATGGGTGTAAGCAATGTAGCACTTTCGCCACTTCATCACGCATTGAATCGGCGTTAATAATCGCAGGCGGTTCCATTGCGATCATCGCCAACACTTGCAATAAGTGGTTTTGGAACATATCACGCATTGCGCCAGAACCGTCATAATAGCCACCACGCTCTTCTACACCAAGTTTTTCAGCCCCAGTGATCTCAATATAATCAATGAAGTTGCGGTTCCATAAAGGTTCAAATAAGCCGTTAGAAAAACGCAACACCAACAGGTTTTGCACGGTTTCTTTACCAAGATAATGGTCGATACGGTAAATTTGATGCTCTTCAAAGAAACGGTGGATTTGAATATCTAAGGTTTTGGCTGTTTTAATGTCGTAACCAAAAGGTTTTTCCACGATTAGACGCTTCCAGCCCTGTTCTTCGGTATTTAAACCGTGTGCAGCAAGGCATTCTGGAATCACTCCATAGAGGCTTGGCGGTGTGGACATATAATAAAGCGTGTTGCCTTCGGTGTGATATTTTTCGTGTAATTCTGCTAAACGCGGCACCAGTTTGCCATAATCTTTCGCATCAGAAGTGTTGATGGTTTGGTAATACAGATGGCTACAAAAATGCTCAAGCATCTCGCCTTCCGCTTTTTCCGTTTTGATCAATGCCTGACGCATTTTTTCACGGAATTGCTCATCGGTCATTTCTGTTCTTGCTACGCCTAGCACGGAAAAATCTTCCGCTAAACGCCCGAGTTTATATAAATTGTACAGTGCGGGGATTAATTTACGGTGGGTTAAATCGCCCGAAGCCCCAAAAATCACGATACAGTTTTTTTCTGCGTTGAGGTTTGTCATATGATTGCTATCCATTTTTAAAAGAGTGGTAATAATATGCCCAAATTTGGCAAATTACCAATAGTTCTCATTAATTAAATTGAAAGATGTTGTGCCAGTTTAACTGCGCGTCTGCCACCATCACAAAATCAGGGTTCACCAAGGTTTCCCGCTGATTATAAGTGAGTGGCTGGAAATGCGGATCAAAAATTTTGCCGCCCATTTCCGCTAAAATAATTTCTGCCGCGGCGGTATCCCACTCGCCTGTTTCCCCTAAGCGCACATAACAATCTGCCGTGCCTTCTGCCACCAAGGCGCTTTTAATGCCGCTCGAGCCGATAATCTGAAACTCGTATTGAAAATTTGGATTTAAAATCGACCGTACTTTGTTTTTTGCGGAATATGAGCCAACGGCAATGCGAATAGGGTGGTTAAGATTAACAGGTTGTTTTTCAAGTGCGGTGGTTTTTTGCGGCGTTTTTTTGTATGCCCCTGCGCCTTGTAGCGCATAATAGGTATGCTGTGATTGCGGTGAATGAATCACCCCAAGCACCGGGCGATGTTGATGCACCAAGGCAATTAAAACAGAAAAATTCCCAGTGCGATTAATAAATTGTTGCGTACCATCTAAGGGATCGACCAGCCAATATGTTTGCCACTGTTTCCGTTCAGCAAAGGGAATTTTGCAATTTTCTTCCGATAAAACAGGAATCTCGGGCGTTAAGGCGGTGAGTTTTTCAATTAAAAATTGGCTGACAAAAAGATCCGCTTCGGTAACCGGCGTGTTATCTGCCTTGAGCTGCGGACGGATATTTTTTCCATAAAAACGATTAAGATGACCGCCCGCCTGCTCAGCAATTACCAACACGGATTGCAGTAAAGAAGAATCGAATAACAAAGTGGCCGCCCAAGTGATGAAACAATGGCACAAAGTATAGCAAAGGGGGGAGTAAAGGCAAGGGTGAAAGTGGGAAAAGAAAAAGGGGCAATTGCCCCTTTATTATTCACAAAATAATGAGATATTAAAGTGCGGTGTAATTTTTAGTCTTTTTTCGCACGCAATAACGAAGGGCGTAAATCACCACGCCAGCAAGGAACACCGTTAAACCTAGCCATTCGGCGGTGCTGTCCCAGTTTTCTAATGAAAGCGCAAGCGGCGCGTCTGAGCCACCAGAAGTCACAGAGGCAGCGATGATAAAGGCGAGAATCACGCCGATTAAGCTTTCCCCTACGATTAAACCCGCCGCAAATAACGTGCCATAGCGTTCTGCTTTTTTCTTCACATCATCAACATTTTTGCCGTTGCGTTGTGCAGAAGTCGTTAAGTGTCGATTAATAAACCAAGACAGTACCGCACCAATGACGATAGGCATATTTACAACTGGAGGTAAATAAATCCCCATTCCCACAGCGAGGGCAGGCAGGGCAAAGCGATTTTGGCTGGCTTTTTTCAATAGCGTATCAATGATGATGAGGGCTAAGCCTAATCCGATCCCCATAAAGATATAACGCCATTCTAAATTGCTGGAGAAAATGCCCGTTGCGATGGTGGTCATTAAAGTGGTTTGTGGGGCCGAAAGGGCTTGGCTTGGATCCATATCGGCACGCGGCAATGCTCCTGTAAAGCCATAAGCGTGATACAGAATTTCTAGCACCGGTGCGATCACTAAGGCACCGACCACACAGCCAATAATCAATGCCACTTGCTGACACCAAGGGGTAGCGTGAACCAGTAATCCTGTTTTTAAATCTTGCAAATTATCATTGGAAATAGCCGCGGTGGTAACCACAATCGAGCCGGAGAAAATGGTGAGTGCGGTTAAAAATTTCATTCCTTCCGTGCTGTCGATTAAGCCCGTGATTTTGCCTAATAGCATTAAAGTGAGGGAAATTAGCACCACGGAAATAATCCCAATGCCTGAGATTGGGCTAGATGATGATCCTACAAGCCCTGCCATATAACCACAGGCTGCGGCAACGAAAAAGCCGATAAACACAGCTAAAAAGGTACACACAATGACGAATAATAAGGCATATTCTGTGGCAATCGGTGCTTGCGCAATGAAGTGGTGAAGTGCCACCATAATCAAGGCGATTGCGGCGATTGTGATATAAATCAAGCTGTGTGCGATCATTGGTTTGCGCAGAGGGATCTTTTAATGCGCGGAAAGATTGCGCCATTCCTTGGATCATTGGTTTCATTAACACCAGCAATGTCCAAATTGCTGCAATGCCGATGGTTCCCACGCCAATAAAGCGCACCTTGCTTTTCCAAATGCCCATTGCATAGTTCACCATATCGGCGTCCATAGGCATTGGCGAGGTGCTAGTGAAATAAGGCACTGCAACGCCCCAAGTGAGGAAAATTCCCACTAAAATGGCGATACCCCCTACAATTCCCACTAAATAACCCGCCCCTAATAAGGCAAGAGAGAAGCCCATTGGCACTTGGAAAACGGCATTTCCTCCTTTAAACCATAGGCTTGTGCCATCGGCAATCAGGCGTAAACCGTTAGTGGCAAAGCTCACCACAGCGGCAATCACACCACCTGTTGCGATCTCTTTAATGCCGCTATCGCCTTTTCCTTCTTCGTGGTTGCCGGCTTTGAGAATTTCCGCGGCGGCAACGCCTTCTGGATAAGGCAGATCACTTTTCGCTACCATCACTTGGCGTAATGGCACGGTGAAAATCACCCCTAAAATTCCCCCGCGGCACAAATTAACAAGGTTTGCCAGAAAGGGAAATCTTGCCAATAGCCCATCATCAACAAACCCGGGATCACAAAAATCACCGAAGAAAGTGTACCTGCTGCGGAGGCTTGGGTTTGTACCATATTATTTTCTAAGATATTTGAACCCGAAAACATTTTCAGCACCGCCATTGAAATCACGGCGGCTGGAATTGAAGAGGCAAAAGTTAGCCCTACTTTTAGCCCAAGATAAACATTTGATGCGGTGAAAATCACCGTAATTAACGCCCCTAAGAGCATTCCCCGAAAGGTTAGCTCTTTTAAACTGGGCGAATTTGGTATTGTCGTTTGCATAATTTTCCTCAATTTAGTTATGAAAATGCTTCATTCTATCTGAATTTTGTTAGATCGGATCAAATTTTGTCTAAATCTTGCCTAATGGCATAAAATACGGAAAAACTACCGCACTTTAAA
>NZ_PQVI01000067.1:3046-31605 GCF_002921145.1 Avibacterium endocarditidis | reverse complement strand
TTTATTTTGCGCCATCACGGCAAAGGCAGCTATTGAAGTGCGAAATTTTGCTTCAGTGCAACAGGAACAGGATTACCAAAGCCTAACTCAAGAGCTACGTTGCCCGCAATGCCAGAACAATAATATTGCCGATTCCAACGCCACCATTGCCGTGGATATGCGAGAGAAAGTGTATGAATTGCTCAGCCAAGGGCAAAGCAAACAGCAAGTGGTGGATTATATGGTACAACGTTACGGCAATTTTGTTACCTACAATCCACCGCTCACACCGGCTACGGTGTTACTTTGGGCTGTGCCAGTTTGCCTTGTGTTGTTCGGCGGCATTTTAGTGTTACGCCGTAAACCGAAAAAACAACCACAGGCAAAACAAAGTGCGGTGCAAATTAATGATGAAAATTTAACCCAAGCGGAACAGCAACGTTTACAACAATTATTAAAGGATAAGGAATAAACAATGAATTTTTGGCTCATCAGTTTTGCGATCACCCTTATTGTGGCGCTAATTTGTTTTTATCCCTTATTATTTTCAGGCAAACAAGTGCTTGACAGCAACAAGCGTAACAAACTAAATAAAGCCTTTTATTTCAATCGTTTGCAAGAAATTGAAGAAGATGAAAAGCAAGGTTTAATTGAAAACGCCTCGCAGTTACGTACGGAATTACAGCAAACCTTATTGCAAGATATTCCTGAAAATGAACAACTTCAGCAAGATGGCAAACGCTATGGCAAAATTTGGTTTGTATCGGGCTTTTTAACCTTAGCAATTTTAGCGGGGCTAGGCTATATGCAAGCAGGCGCTTGGCATCAAGAAGCTATGCTTGAAAAAACCTACCAAAAACTGCCGCACTTTTATGAACGTTTAAAGGAAGAAGAAAGCAATCCAATGAACGATCAAGAATTGCAACAATTTGCCACCGCATTGCGCTTAAAATTGCAAAAAGAACCCAACAACGCGGCGGACTGGTGGACGCTTGGACAAATCGCAATGAATCTGGATAAGGCACGTTTAGCCTATGACAGCTACGCCCGTGCGGTAAAATTAGATCCTGAAAATATTGAATATCAGCTTTCTTATGCGCGCATTTTAATGTTTTCCGATGACCAAACGGATAAAAACAAAGGAATGGACTTGCTCAAAGGCGTTCTGCGCAAAGATCACAGCAACCTACAAGCCCTTGGTTTACTCGCATTTCAATATTTTGAAAGCGAAGAATACAAAATGGCCGCAGTCACTTGGGCGATGATGTTACGCCTAATCCCCGAAAATGATCCAAGAGTCGCCCTGCTTGAAAAAAGCATCCGCGCCGCACGCGATGCACAAGAAGAAAAGGAAAAGGCGGTGCAGAAAAAATAATCTTGTTTACTTAAGATTAATGTGTAACTAAAAGGGCGAGTAATGTTTAATATTTTTAAAAGACCAGTAAATAAAGAAAGTTTACAATCGTGGTGAAAAATCCTTGATGATATTGCAAAAGTTGCGATTTTTAGCCGCCCCTGTAGTACTATATGGAGAGAATGCGATAGGCTATAAAGTACTAAGTTGTCTATTTCTCGTTATTTCTGCCTATGCTTGTTTATTCAGTGCAGTTTTTATGCGTAAGAATTTAGAGAAATTGATAACGGAAAGGAGGAGTAAATGGCATTTACAATCGGGCTTGGTATTATGGCAGCACTGTGCGTGCTACTTGCTGTGACCTTAGAAAAAGTTTAAAACAAATAATTCATTGGCTTGCAAATTTTAGACTTTTAATTTTGTGTGAAAAATGAATTCATTATTTTTAGGTTTTCATCATATTGCAATTATTGCGTCAGACTATGCGAAATCTAAACATTTTTACACGCAGATTTTGCAGGCAAAGGTTATTCAAGAAACCTATCGGGCGGAGCGAGAAAGCTATAAGTTGGAGCTAACCTTACCCGATGGCAGTCAAATTGAGCTGTTTTCCTTTCCAAATCCGCCAGCCAGACCAACAAGACCAGAGGCTTGCGGTTTACGCCATTTGGCATTTAAAGTAAAAAATATTCATCAAGTTATGGCATATTTAGCCCAACATAACATTTTTTGTGAACCTATCAGAGTGGACGAATTAACGGGTAAGCAATTTACCTTTTTTCAAGATCCTGATGGTTTGCCTTTAGAGCTTTATGAAATTGAATAAAATATTTGGTACAAAAATGAAAAAGTTGAATGTAACGATAGCGATCTTGAGTGGTCTTATTAGCAATATTGCTATAGCAGTCGAAGAAATGGTAGAACCTTCAGGTTATGTGGAAGTTTTTCGTTTTTCTGAAAGTCAGTCTGAAAGTCAAACCTACGTCAGCGGGCAATCAGAGCAACTAAATCCTCAAAAAATGAGCGATGCAGAAAAGCTAGCAAAAAGTATTGAGTTTGAAGTGTACGAAGTTGGAGAAAATCGTGTTGCTCACACGGTATTCAAATCTGGCGCAGGGATTTGTCGTGGGTTTAAATCGCATTATGGCGTGGATCTGACAGATTCTCGCACTTATTACGTTGATCAAGCCAATAATGAATATTATGCAAGTATCGCAGGCGCAACCATTTATTCTAAAAATGCGCCAGAAAATGTGCAATATGCTCCAGTATTTAACATTCAAGATGAAAAACTTGCCCAGCAAGTACAAGATGAAGAAAATAAATACGGTAAACAAGTGGCAACACAAAATATTACAAAAAATTCAGAAATGTTGAAAAAAACAATTTGTCGATAAAATGATTAAAAGATGAAAGGGAAGTATGATTACTTCCTTTTTTATAACTGTAAAATCTCTTTCACGAAAGGAATGGTGAGTTTACGTTGCGCCTGTAAAGACGCTTTGTCTAAATCTGCCAACGCGCGGAATAGGGTGTGCATATCGCGATCAAGGCGTTTAAGCAGAAAGTTAGCGGTTTCATCAGGCAGTTCAATGCCACGGGAATGGGCTTTTTGTTGCAGCACCTTGATTTTCTGCTCGTCATCTAAAGGTGCAAGCTGGTAACTTTCCCCCCAAGATAAACGTGAGCGTAAGTCAGGCAATTTCACTGGAAGCGCGTTTGGCGATTGATTAGCACTGATGAGCAAAATGCCCCGTCCTTGTTCGCGCATACGGTTAATCAGGTCAAAAATGGCTAGTTCCCATTCATCATTACCGATTACTGCTTGAATATCATCTAGGCAAACTAAATCTTGCTGTTCTAAATTTTCCAGCACTTCTGGGGAGAAATATTGCGATTTGCTCAATGGCACATAAATAGAAGGGCGTTGCTGCACTAAAAATTCATTGGAGCAGGCTTTTAGCAAGTGGGTTTTTCCGCTACTTTCCGATCCCCAAACGTNNNGAAAAACTGCTGTTTCGGATCTGCAAAATTTTTATGCAAGGAATCCAGCAACAATAAATTATTGTCGGCATAAAAATTCTCAAGAGTTTCTTCATCAATTTGATGAATGGGAAGCGGTAACTGCAAATCTAATAACCAATGTATTCGTAAACTAAAGTGCGGTAAGAATATACAAAAAAATAGGGATAAATAAAGCCTACCCCTATTTTCTGCGTTGAATTTGGTGGAATTTTATTCTTGAATTTCTACCTGATCTTTCGCTTTCGGTAAAATCAAGTTAAGAATAATCGCCACAACCGCACATAAACTAATGCCTTTTAGTGAAATTTCGCCGAAGTTCACGAACATTCCACCGATACCAAAGGTCATCACCACGGAAATAATGCACAGATTGCGCGCTTCGGTAACATCAACTTTACCACGGATTAAGGTACTCATTCCCACCACGGCAATCGAGCCGAACACCAACATCATAATGCCGCCCATCACGATGGTTGGAATGGTGGAAAGGAATGCCCCCACTTTTCCACAGAAAGAAATAGCAATCGCCCATACGGCTGCCCAAGTCATAATATTTGGATTGAAGTTGCGGGTGAGCATCACCGCGCCTGTTACTTCGGCATAAGTGGTATTTGGTGGGCCGCCTAATAATGAAGCGGCGGTAGTTGCCACGCCATCACCTAATAAAGTGCGGTGTAACCCTGGTTTTTTTAGGAAATCTTTACCTGTTACCGAGCTAATCGCCATAATCCCGCCAACGTGTTCAACGGCAGGGGCAATAGCGATAGGTAAGAGATATAAAATCGCTTCCAGTTTAAATTCTGGTGTGGTGATATTTGGCAGACTGAACCAAGGTGCGTCTAGTACAGGTTGGAAATTGATTAAACCTAAAATAAACACAGCACATAACCTGCGGTGATCCCAAACATAATCGGGATTAATTTCATAATGCCTTTCGCGAACACCGCAACAGAAAGGGTAGTCAGCAAGGTAACCATTGAAACGAGCACTGCATCATTGTATTCATAGGCAGAATTTTTGCCCAATGCCATATCCACCGCCACAGGTGCTAAACCCATACCGATAATAATGATCACAGGGCCAACCACCACAGGCGGGAACACTTTTTGCAATGCTTCTGCGCCTCTTAATTTAACTAAGGTACTCAGTGCAAAATACACCAAACCCGTGCAGGCAAGTCCGCCCATTGTTACCGCAATGCCCCAAGTGGCCACGCCATATTGGATTGGGGCAATAAACGCAAAGGAAGACGCCAGAAAAATTGGCACTTGTTTGCCTGTGCATAATTGGAAAAGCAATGTTCCCACGCCAGCGGTTAATAAGGCGGTGTTGGCATCTAGCCCGGTAATTAACGGCACAAGCACTAACGCACCAAAGGCCACAAACAACATTTGCAAGCCGACAAAAGCTTGCTTCGCTTTACTTTCCACCTCGACAGGTGCATTTGGATTGGTTTTTGTCATTTTAAGTTTCAACTCTCTGTCTGAATTAACTTTAAAAAAACGCTTTATTTGCATAAAACGCGCGGAAAAAAACGGCATAAATGCCGTTTCTAAAAAAGGTTATTTTGTGCCAAAAATCTTATCGCCTGCATCACCCAAGCCCGGGATGATGTAGCCTTGCTCATTTAATTTTTGATCGATAGAAGCAGTGTATAATTCTACATCAGGGTGTGCTTTTTCTAACGCAGCAATCCCTTCAGGAGCTGCCACTAACACTAAAACTTTGATTTGATTACAGCCTTTTTCTTTTAATAAATCAATGGTTGCAATCATTGAACCGCCTGTTGCCAGCATTGGATCGACCACGATCGCTAAGCGTTCTTCTAAATCACTGGCGAGTTTTTGGAAGTAAGGCACAGGTTGAAGAGTTTCTTCATCACGGTACATTCCCACCACGCTAATTCTTGCGCTTGGGATATGCTCTAACACGCCGTCCATCATTCCTAGACCAGCACGCAGAATTGGCACAACGGTTACTTTTTACCTTTAATGCGATCCACTTCCACCGGGCCGCACCAGCCATCAATGATGACTTTTTCCGTTTCTAAATCTGCCGTTGCCTCATAAGTAAGCAAGCTACCCACTTCCGTGGCTAATTCACGGAAATCTTTGGTGCTAACATCAGCGGCACGCATTAAACCGAGTTTGTGTTTGACTAATGGATGTTTGACTTCAACAATTTTCATCTGTAACCCCTTATTTCGACCCGTAAAAATAAAATCGACAAATTCTAAATCAAAGTAACGAAAATGAACAGCGAAATTATGCAAAATCAGTGAAAAAAGTGCGGTGCGTTTTCACTGATTTTTTTATATAAAGCAAAAATCAGGCAGGGAAAGGAAACTCTGCGAGAAATAACTCTTTGATTTGTAAAGGATAGCCTTTGAGATCAAAATCAGAATAGCGCGCATAAAGCCCCGTTTTAGGATCTTGCTGCCAATATAGCGAAACACGCTGCATAGGTTGCTTAAATAACCATAAACCAATGGGCTGTTCGCCCAGCTGAAGCACATATTGCGCCACATTCTGCACGGTGGTTTGAGGAAGTGTCGTTTGAGCAAAAATCCACGGCGTGCCATCGCCTTTCAGCAATACTTCGCGTAACCAAATTTGCTCAAGTGCGGTACTTTTTGGCGAAATTTTTTCGCTTAAGTTTCTTGCCAGCCTTGATAAATCACTTCTACGCGAAGTTGCTGGCAGGCTTGCTGTAATTTCTGCGTTAGCGAGCCTTGATGTTGCACCCATTGGGCAATTTCAGGCGCAGCAAAATGCCCTGATGTTTGCCAATCAGGGCGATCGAGTAATTGACGATAACGTTCAAAATCCATTTTTTAGACTTATTTTTGATGACGTTCTTTCAGCTTCGCGATAATATCCGCCCAGCTCAAGTCGGCATCTTGCAGTAACACCGTTAAATGATAGGCTAAATCCGCCGCCTCGCAAATGGTTTCTTCGCGATCTTTCACAGTTGCCGCCAGCGCAGTTTCCACGCCTTCTTCCCCCACTTTCTGTGCAATGCGTTTTGTGCCTCGTGCATAGAGATGTGCGGTGTAAGAACTTTCAGGATCAGCGCCTTTACGGCTGGCAATCAAACGTTCTAATTTGCTAAAAAAGATCCAATCAGGCTCGCTTGATTTTTCAAATTGATGAAAGCAACTTTCCGCCCCTGTGTGACAAGTTTCACCAATTGGATCGGCAAGAATTAATAGGGTATCATTATCACAATCCAAGCTCATATCCACCACATTGAGGAAATGCCCTGAGCTTTCCCCCTTTGTCCATAAGCGTTGCTTGGTGCGTGAATAAAAGGTAACTTTCCGCTCCGAGAGGGTTTTCTCAAGGGCTTCCGCATTCATATAGCCCAGCATTAACACTTCGCAAGTGTTTGCATTTTGTACGATAACAGGGAGCAAACCGCCCACTTTTTGCCAATTAATTTGTTCTGTTAATAATTTATTGCTCATTTTATTCCTTAACCTCTCACTTCAATTTTTTTATTGCGTAAATAACGTTTTAATTCGCCAATATCAATAATCCGCTTATGAAACACGCTTGCGGCTAATGCACCGTCCACATTGGCTTCAATAAAGGCATCGCGGAAATGCACTATTTCACCCGCTCCTCCTGAAGCGATCAGTGGTACGTTGCACACTTCCCGCACCTTTTTCAGTTGAACTAAATCATAGCCTTGACGCACGCCGTCTTGATTCATCATATTTAGCACGATTTCGCCTGCCCCGCGTTTTTGCACTTCTTGCACCCAATCGAGGGTTTGCCAGTTTGTTTGGCGGGTGCGTTTTTCATCTCCTGTGTATTGGTTCACCCAATATTTATCTTGTGCTGCGTCATACCAAGTGTCAATTCCCACCACGATCGCTTGTACACCAAAACGATCCGCCAAGCGAGAGATTAAATCAGGATCGGCAAGTGCGGGGGAATTTATGGAAATTTTATCCGCGCCAAAAGTGAAAATTTGCTCTGCATCGGCAATAGTCTTGATTCCCCCAGCCACACAGAATGGAATATTGATCTCTTTGGCAACCCGTTCCACCCAGCTTTTATCTACGGTGCGGCCGTCTGACGAGGCGGTGATGTCATAAAACACCAACTCGTCCGCGCCTTCTTCCGCATAACGTTTTGCTAGCGGCACAATATCGCCGATAATCTCGTGGTTGCGGAATTGCACGCCTTTCACAACCTGCCCATCACGAACGTCTAAACAAGGGATTATGCGTTTTGCCAACATTGAATTGCCTCCGCCACGTCAAATTTTCCTTCTAGTAACGCACGACCCACAATCACGCCAGCCACGCCCGTGTTTTTTAACGCAGCAATGTCTGCCAACGAGCCAATGCCGCCTGAGGATTGAAATTCAATCTGTGGAAAGGCGGTGCAGATTTCTTGGTATAACGCCACATTCGAGCCTTGCAATGTGCCATCGCGAGAAATGTCAGTGCATAGTACGTGCTGTAATCCCACTTGGCTGAAATCTTCAATCACTTGCTCCAAAGTGAGCGAGCTAGTTTCTTGCCAGCCGTGAATGGCGATGCGTTTTTCACCATCCACGATATGAATGTCTAAGGCTAAAACGAATTTTTCTGCACCATATTTTTGAAACCATTGCTTCACCATTTCAGGCTGCTTAACCGCTGTTGATCCAATGACTACACGGTTCGCCCCAACACGCAATAAATCTGCTACATCTTGTTCTGTACGAATGCCCCCGCCCACTTGAATATGAGCTTGCGTTGCGGCAATGATTTCGCCAATAAGTTTAGTTTGGCGTTGGCTCGGATCTTTCGCCCCCGTTAAATCCACCAAATGGAGTTGTTTCGCCCCTTGCGATAAATAATGCTGAAATTGGGCGATGGGATTGTCGCTATATTGGGTCTGCTGGGCGTAATCCCCTTGATACAACCGCACAACCTTACCGTCAATAAGGTCAAGTGCGGGGATAATTTGTGATGTTTTTTTTCATTGTTGTGTTCTCTTTTGTTTTTATTAACTAAGCCATAAACGTAATTTCAAGCCCCATGGGCTGCTTAAGCCTGTGGTAGTGTGAACGATTTTACCGTTTTTAATAATGATAATACTTGGCGTAACCTGAATGTGCCATTGGGCGGAAAGCAATCCCTGTGGATCATTTACGGTCAAAAAATTATATTGATGTTGCTGTAAATAGTCTTGTACCGCCTGATCATTGCCTGATTTTAACGCCACGCTCACCACTTGCACTCCCTCATTGGCGAGGCTAGCGATGCTGGGTGAAGTGAGGCGACAAATACTGCACCAACTGCCCCAAAAATAGAGTAGGACGGGTTTCTCTTTGCTGAGTTTAGCTAACTGAACGCTTTCCCCATTCAATGCAAGCAATGTCTGTTGCAAAGCATTTTCTGGGGCATTCGGTCGCCGCCAATAATCCATTGCGAAAGAGATCGCGCTAAACAATAGGGCAAAAACGAGCAGATTTTTCACCGCACTTTTGATTTTATTCATTACAGATTTTCCATAAAATTCCGCAATAATTGTTCGCCTACCTTGCCTGAACGCTCAGGGTGAAATTGCACGCCGTAGAAGTTATTTCTTGCAATCGCCGCAGAAAATGGCACGCCATAATCACTAGTGGCAATGGTATTGTCATTCGGCAACACGGCATAACTATGCACAAAATAGAAATAGCTGTCTTGCGGAATATCGCTAAAGAGCGGGTGATTATCCTGATAATGCACCTTATTCCAGCCCATATGCGGTAGCGGCAAGCCTTTGTTTGGCAATAATTCCGTTTTTCCTTGAATGAGCTTGAGTGTGCTGATCTCGCCCTCCGCTGAATAATCGGTCATTAATTGCATTCCCAAGCAAATGCCTAAAACAGGCTGAGTGAGCTGTTGAATTGTTTCAATTAAGTGTCGAGATTGCATACTTTGCATTGCGGCTGACGCAGTCCCCACCCCCGGTAAAATAAGTTTTTCTGCACTTTGAATTTTGGCTAAATCATCGGTAATTTCCGCCTGATAGCCCAAGCGCTCAAACGCAAATTTCACCGAAGAAAGATTAGCGCAGCCTGTGTTGATGATAGTAATGGTTTGCATTGTTTTCTAATCTATTATAAATGTGGTTACATTGTGTTGAATTAATTAATAGCTACTTAATTTTATTTAAATTTTTAGCGATAGATGGATTTTTCAGAATTTCTAATTGTAAATCAATTTGTTTATTTGGGTCTGGTATTGATTTAGATAGAATTAAACTTCTTAATAATTCTGTTAAAGGCTCTCCAATCCCTTTTCTAAAATTAAATCCTAGTAATTGTAGGATTGTTAAAGTTTCTTTAGATATTAATGGGGTTAATATTTCTGTTATTACACTAGCTTGCTCAAAGTCATTAATGTGTGAACTTATCTCTTTTATCTTTGGGATAAACTCTTTCGTTATATATTCTATATCCTCTTTAGTTATTTTTTGTGATATTAGCTCTTGCTGATATGCTTGAGAAATTTGCAGTAATTCATTTTTATCAGATATTAATTCTTGAATAATTTCTTCTAATTCATTTATTGTTTCTTTATCATTTTTTTTAGCCTTGATAGCTTTGATTTTAGTGCTAATTGCTAATGCTGTGTTTTTGGCTAATGCCTCAGATAGTTTTATTCCTAAATCAATTAATTGTTGCTCCATAATAACTCCTATATATTAAATATTTTTATGCTAATTCTAGAATTTATTTAATTTCATAAACTAAAACACCGCAATGTTCCAAATTAGAGCTAGGTGCAACTTCATAATCCTTACCTGCAACTGGTACAAAAGTGACTTCGTTACCTGAACAATGTTTATATGTTATAGTTGTTATACCTGTTGCGACATTTTCGAATTTATGAGGAGGTGTTTGAATTGAATTTTTTACCGTAATTTCTTTACCAGCAGGTACGACAAATTCTTTAAAAAAATGCCCCAGATCCGATATTGGATAATTGTGAAGGATCTTTGCTTAATGGAGTTTCAGGCATACCAATAGGTTCATTGCCCTTCATTCCTAATAATGATGCCATTGCTTGTCCTGCACTACTGCCAACAGTAATTTTTTCTATTTGACCGTTAATTTCAACTTTCATCGAACTTGGTCTGCCATTTTGTCCGAAAATACGTACTCTAGCATCAGTTGATGGATTATAAGATTTATCTTTAATTGATAAATCTGTACTTTGACAAGCTGATAGTGAAATGGCTAATAACGCAAATAAAAGTTTTTTCATAAGCTACTCCTTAATGGATAAAAATACTAAGAGTGGAAATATTTAAAAATTTCGTAAAATTCCACCGCACTTTACTAAAAATATTCATTACAGAACACCCTTACTACTCGGCATTTCATTCCCTTCAATGCGAATAGCTTGTCTTAAGGTGCGTCCGAACACTTTGAACAGGCTTTCGATTTTGTGGTGATCGTTGTCGCCACTGGTTTTTAAGTGTAAGGTGGCGAGCATTGTAAATGCAAGGGATTGGAAAAAATGTTCGGTCATTTCCGTGCTGAAATCGCCTACTTTTTCCCGTTTGAATTTCGCTTTAAATTTGAAGTAAGGGCGACCAGAAAGATCCAACGCACATTCTGCTTTGCACTCGTCCATTGGCAACACAAAGCCAAAGCGGGCGATGCCACGTTTATCGCCGATGGCTTGTTTTAATGCTGTGCCGAGTGCAAGAGCGGTATCTTCCACCGTGTGATGTTCGTCAATATGCAAGTCCCCTTTACAGCTGATGTTCATTCTAAAACCGCCGTGAGTAGCGATTTGGTCGAGCATATGATCGAAAAATCCCACGCCCGTGTGAATGTGGTTTACGCCCGTTTCATCTAGCCACACTTGCACTTTGATGTCCGTTTCTTTGGTTTTGCGTTCCACTTCGGCATAACGTGGCGTGCGTTCGCCGATATTGGTAACAGGTTCAGCCAATAATTTTTCTGCGATCAAATCCCAATTCAACTTTTCGGGATGATATTGCAGGGCTTGAATACCCAAGTTTTCCGCCAACTGAACATCAGTGGCACGATCGCCAATCACAAAGCTGGTGGCAGGATCAAAAAGCTGTTTTTCAATATATTTTTTGAGCAATTTCGTTTTTGGCTTACGGCATTGGCAATTGTCTTCAGGTTTATGCGGACAAATTAAAATATCATCAAATTCAATGCCTTGTGAGCGAAAAACTGCCAACATCGCATTGTGTGGTTTGTCAAAATCCTCTTGCGGAAATGAAGCCGTACCAAGCCCATCTTGGTTAGAAACCATTACAAAGCGATATTTCTTTTGCAGTTTCAACAACGCGGGAATAACGTTTTTTTCAAATTTAAGCTTTTCCAAGCTGTCAATTTGAAAATCCGTTTTCGGCTCGTCAATTAATGTGCCATCACGATCGATAAATAAGGTTGATTGTTGTGTCATTGTTTTTCCTTTTATATTTTTCCCCATACGAGCCGTATGGGGTTAGTTAAACAAAGCCACGCCGTGGCTTTTAGCGCCAGTGGTGCTAAGTTAATTAACCTAGTACGGCTCGTGCTAGGAGGGTTTCCCATATGAGCCGTATAGGTTCGTTAAGCAAAGCCACGCTGTGGCTTTTAGCACCAACGGTGCTAAGTTGGTAAACCTAGTACGGCTCGTACTAGTTGGAGCTAAATATCATCGTAGAAATATTCAGTTATATTGATATTATGCTTATTGAGTAATATCTTAATTTCATCATCAAAAATTTCTTTTTGATGATGAGTTTTCTGATTTTTTATATAGTTAATAATTTTATCTTTATCATTTTGGTTATAGCTTAATGCACAATAACCTTTTGACCACGCATAAAAATCAGGAAAAAAGTATGGGTGTTTTCTATCCATTTATGTGTTGCATTTTTTAATTGTTTTACAAAACTAGCTACTGAAATACTAGGGTGTATTTCTACAAATAAATGTAAATGATCGGGCATTCCATTTATACGATGTAAAACACAATGTTTTTGCTGACAAAAAGCCCAAATATAATGATAAAGTTCTTTTTCATAATTTTCACAAATTGCAGGAACACTCTGCATTGTGCGAAAAATAATATGGTAAAAAAGTTTGGTATAACTCATTTAATCTAGCACCTTTATCGCCTCAACCACCCGCAAGTTTTCCTCTGCCGTTCCCACTGTAATGCGAATGCAGTTTTCTAACCCTAAGGCATTGTTTTGATTGCGTAAAATAATACCTTGATCCCACAGGGTTTCGAATATCTTTTGTCCATTTTTAAATTTCACTAAAAGATAGTTGGCTTCGCTGGTAAAAATGCGTTCCACTTGAGGCAGGGCTTGCAGTGCGTTAATCAAGAATTGGCGTTGCGATTTCACCAGCTCTACTTGTGCTTGCATTTGGTATAAACCTTGTTCAGATAAGGCTTGAGCTGCGAGATCTGAAACGGGTACGGGGATTGGGTAAGGGGCGATGACTTTTTGCAATACGCCGATAAGTTCCGCATTTGCTAGCGTGAAGCCACAACGCAAGCCCGCTAAAGCGAAGGCTTTAGAGAGGGTGCGAATGATGGCAAGATGTGGGTAGCTTGTCAGCATTTGCACCATCGTGCTTTCAGGGCAAAACTCAATATAGGCTTCGTCCACCACTACGATCGCGTGGTTTTTGGTCATTTCTAGTAATTGGATTAAATCCGCACGGCGTAAAAGATTGCCAGTGGGGTTATTTGGGCTACAGACGAAAATCACTTTCACCTTGGCAAGATTATTTGCAATATTGGCTAAATCTAACTGAAAATCTGCCGTTAATGGCACGGTTTTTGCTGTGATACCACAGGTTTCTGCACTCACCGCATACATTCCATAGGTTGGCGGGCAGTACAGCACGCTGTCGCCATTTTCGCAAAAGGCACGGATAATCAGCTCAATTCCCTCATCGCCCCCACGCGTAATCAGCACGTTTTCAGGCTGAACACCCGCATAGGTAGCATAAGCCTTCACCACGTTTTCGGGCTGAGCTTCGGGGTAGCGGTTAAATTGATGCTGGGTTAAATTGAAATCTGGTGAAAGCGGATATTCATTGGCATTCAGCCACACATCACCACTCCCCCCTAAACGGCGCGCGGATTGATAGGGCGTGAGTGCTTGAATGTTTTTGCGTGATAAGGTTGTGATTGTCATTTTTGTTCTCTCTAAAAATTTTGTTTTTTTGACCGTCACTTTTATTTAAGCTAAAATAAAATGTTCGATCAGTTTTATCATTAATTCTTTTTAGTTCGGGTAAACTTTTTTCCGCGACTAATAATGCCAGTGCAACGAGTGTATTATCGTTAATTAATTGTTCTACTGACTTGGCAAGCAAATGCTGATTTAATCTCAAATACCAAAGGAATAGAAACGCTCCCGTTCGTTTGTTGCCATCAGTTAAAGGGTGGTTTTTAATGATGAAATACAACAAATGAGCAGCACGGCTGGCGATATTTGGATAAAACAGCTCATCACCAAAACCTTGTTCGATAGTATTTATGGCAGAAATTAATCCGTCATTGCGTGGGTTGGCGAAGAGTGGCGTGGCTTCTCCTTTTTCAATGAGCGTTTGCTTTAATTGTGCAATCGCTTTTTCTACATCTTGTATTAATAATGGACGCATTTCATTTTGTTTTTGCTGTTTAGAATTTAGGCTTTGTTCGTCATAAGCCTGTAATAAGCTCCAGCTGCGTGCATATTCCTGTACGACATTAAGCACGGCTTTTCCTTCCTCATTCACTAAGGTTTGGTTGCTTAATGTGCGATCCAGTAAGGCGATCACTTGGCTAAATTCTACGCCCTTTTCTGTTAAACGTTTTGGTTCAGCGTATAACCTTGAACAAGATATTCTTTAAGGCGTTGGGTTGCCCAGATACGAAATTGCGTCCCTGCTTTTGAATTAACTCGGTAGCCTACAGAAATGATGACATCAAGATTATAGAACTCAATATTACGTTCTACTAACCTATTGCCTTCTTTTTGAACTGTTGCATTTTTTGCCAACAGTTGATATTGGATCTAACTCGCCTTCTTTAAAAATGTTGCGTAGATGTGTCGTGAAATAACGGATTTATCACGCCCGAATATATCCGCCATCTGTTGTAAGCTAAGCCAAACGGTATCTTGATTAAATTGCACCTCGACTTGTGTTGAACCATCTTGCGATTGATAGATTTCAATTTGATTTTGCATATTCTCTCCGATATTTAACTGTATATAAAACCAGTAAATTATTCGTTATTTATACAAATTTTGCAACTTTTCCAACCGCACTAATACCGCATTTTTATGTGCATCAAGCTGTTCTGCCGCAGCCATTTGAATGACGGTTGGGGCAAGAGCGCGGAAGCCTTGCGGGCTAAGTTCTTGCACGGTCATTCGTTTGCTGAAATCTGCTAAGCCGAGGCTTGAGGTGGTGCGGGTGTAGCCATAAGTGGGAAGAACGTGATTTGTGCCGCTGGCGTAATCCCCCATACTTTCAGGGCTGTATGCCCCAAGGAAGATCGATCCTGCATTGTCGAGTTGATCCAATATGCCACGTGCATTTTCCACTTGAACGACCAAATGTTCTGGTGCATATTCATTGCTGATTTCAATGGCTTGGCTCAAGTTTTCGGCGATAAAAATACGGCTGTGGCTGAGGGCTTGGCGAGCGGTTTCTGCACGCGGGAGCATTGCCAGTTGGCGTTCAATAGCAAGTGTGGTGTTTTTGGCTAAGGTTTCACTTGGGGTAACCAAAATCACTTGGCTGTCCGCCCCGTGTTCCGCTTGGGAAAGCAAATCACTAGCCACAAAATCGGGATCGGCATTTTCATCAGCTAACACTAATACTTCGGAGGGGCCTGCTTGCATATCAATGGCAGCACCGTTCAGTGCTTGGCTCACTTGGCGTTTGGCTTCAGTAACAAAGGCGTTGCCGGGGCCGAAGATTTTATCCACTTTAGCAACGGTTTCTGTACCGAATGCCATTGCGACAATAGCTTGTGCGCCGCCAACAGGGTAAATAGTTTCGACCCCGCAGAGATCTGCCGCATATAAAATCGCATCAGCGATAGGTGGCGGGGAGCAAAGCACGATTTTTTTACAGCCTGCAATTTTGGCAGGAATAGCAAGCATTAAGACGGTGGAAAAAAGCGGGGCAGAGCCACCGGGGATATACAAGCCCACCCGATTAATCGGGCGAGTTACCACTTGGCAACGCACGCCCGCTTGGGTTTCAATGTCCACCGCTTGGGGGATTTGTGCTTGGTGAAAGCGTTCAATGTTGGTTTTGGCATTTTGAATGGCGGTTTTTAATTCATCGGGTAAGCGAGCCGCTGCCGCTTGAATTTCCGCTTGCGAGATAACTAGGCTGTCTAGTTTGACCTTGTCGAATTTTTCGCCTAATTCAAATAACGCCTTGTCGCCTTCACCTTGCACTTTCTCACGAATGGCGTCCACAGCGTCTTTAATGGATTGTGCTGCCGAAATAGCAGGACGCATTAAGGCTTGTTGTTTTTCTTGTTCGGTTAAGTTTTTCCAGATTAGGGTTTGCATTGTGTTCTTCCTTAAAAATTGTTGCAAAATTTCACCGCACTTTAAGCGAGCATTTTTTCAATGGGTAGCACTAAAACCGAGCTTGCGCCCTGTGCTTTCAATTCTTCCATTGTTTCCCAGAATAAGGTTTCTTGGCTCACTGCGTGCAGTGCCACTTTGCTTTCATCGTGAGCGAGAGGCAAAATGGTTGGGTTTTCCACACCTGGTAGCAGAGAAATAATGGTTTCCAGTTGGGCTTTTGGTGCGTGTAGCATAATGTATTTGGATTCACCTGCTTGTTGAATGCCTTGAATGCGGGTTAAGAGCCTATCCACAAGGGCTTGTTTTTCGTTTGATAACGGTTCTTTGCGTTGAATCAGGCAGGCGGTGGAACGATAAATCACTTCCACTTCTTTTAAGCCGTTCGCTTCAAGGGTTGCGCCCGATGACACTAAATCACAAATAGCATCAGCTAAACCTGCAGATGGGGCAACTTCCACCGAACCATTGAGCAAGGTGCTTTTGAAGGCAACGCCTTGTTCGTTCATATAGCGTTTGAGTAAATTAGGGTAGGAGGTGGCAATGCGGCAGTTGGCGAAGTCTTGCACGCCGTTGTAAGCCCGATCGCGATCAATGGCTAAGGATAAACGACAGCCACCGAAATCTAAGGTACGTAATTTCTTGTAAGCCACGCTTTCGCCAGTGGCAAGGCGACCGAGTTCTTCCTCTTCCAGCACGTTTTCGCCGATAATGCCGAGATCCACAATGCCGTCAAAAATTAAGCCGGGAATATCGTCATCACGCACGCGCAGAATTTCAATGGGCATATTTTCCGCATAAGCGATTAAACGTTGTTCGTTCCAGTTAATTTTTACGCCACATTGCTTGAGCAGCTCGGCGCAATCTTTGCTGAGGCGACCTTTCTTTTGTAAGGCGATTCTTAAGCGAGTTGGGTTAGTCATTGTGTTTTCCTTCTAATTAAAAATATTGGGTATAAAAAAATCTCTCGAAAGAAACTTCCGAGAGATCGCTAATTTTTAAATTAGTAGAATTGGCAACACTCGCTCGGAAGTCCTATCTTCCAAGCAATAACCATCGCCTGAAAGATTATTCAGGGTGATGGTGATGATGAGTGTTGCGATTAAAATTCATTTTGTGTTTCTCCAAAAACTAACTGGTTATTAATCTATGCAAAAAAATTTTTTTATGCAAGCAAAATTTTCAACTTTTTTTCGCTTTAATGAAAAGTAACACGGGGCGATGCTGCAAATCCTTGAATTCTTGCTGCCATTCGGGGCGATCTACCAGCATTGGTTCAGCCATTTTTTCGATCTGAAAACCTGCGCGAATCAGATCATTTACAATGGTAGAAAGGGTGCGATGATAGGTTTTAAAAGGTTGTTTGAACCAATTTCGATCCCGTTCTCCTTCATCACGATAATAATTTAAACGATAAGCAAGCTGTTGTTTATGCTGATCTTTTTCCCAACGCTCGCCACCTTGATAGCAAGTTACAATGGGGTGTTCTTGTGAGAAAATAAGCGTGCCGTTGGTGTTGAGCTTGGCATAAATATCCGCGAGCAGCTGGGGAAAATCCTGCACATAATGAAAGGCGAAAGAACTGGTAACCACATCAAAATTGTCATCTGGCAAGGTATTTAGCTGTTCCATTGCGAGCTGGTATAACGCAAAGTGAGGTTGTTTTTCGGCGAGATTTTTTGCTGCTTGCTGCAACATTGCTTGAGATAAATCCATTCCCACCACAAATTCTGCGCCTTTTTGCAAATAAAGCTGCAAATGCTCACCCATTCCACAACCCAGATCGAGCAGCTTTTTGCCTGTTAAATCAGGCAATAAACTGAGCATTGTGGGTTTTTCCACAATTTCATTCAGGCTAATGGGATTTTGACGTAATTTTGGTAAAGCTCAAAAAAGCCTTCTTTATCGTAAACGGAGGTTTTCATTATTGTTATGCGAAAAATTAGCACGGTTTCCCGTGCTAATGGTTGAAATTTAAGCCTATTTTAAGTGATTTACGCTTATCTGCCAAATACCGGTAGCAAGCCAAAGAGATCAGCCAGTTGAATAAAGATATTGAGCAGACCGAACAGGATAACGAAGTAAATCATTCCACTGCCACCATAAACTTGGTAGGTTTGATTTGGATATTTCGCGCGGCAAGCTTTGGCAAGAAGCGCAGGAATGATCACCGCCCAAATGGTTGCCGCAAGCCCTGCGTAGCCAATGGCGATCACAAAGCCATAAGGGAAAAGCAGGCTTAAAATCAACGGCGGTAAGAAGGTGATTAATGCGGTTTTTGTTCTGCCTGCGCTGCTGTTGTCGAATTTGAATAAATCGGCGATGTAATCAAATAAACCAAGGGTTACGCCAAGGAATGAGCTGGCGATCGCCATATAGGCAAAGAAACGCAACATTAAGCCCACAAAATTCGTTTGGATTTGGCTATTCAAGGCTTCAAGTAATGCTGCAATGTCGCCGCCTTTTTGGATCACAGGGATAAATTCATTGCGTGGTAAATTGCCCTGAATGGCAAGCTGCCATAGCATATAGATGATTAATGCGATGAATGTGCCGTAAATAATAGATTTGGTCACTTTGCTGCTATCGCGATCATAATATTTCACTAAGCTCGGCACATTTTGGTGGAAACCAAAAGACACCAAACAAACTGGTAAAGCAGCAAGGGCGAATGGTAGATATTGGCTATTTTCTGTGGCTAGGCTATCAAGCAAAATATCGGTGTTTACCATTCCCAATAAATTGGTTACAGAGAGCAAGAAAGCGACCACCATTCCCGCGATTAAAACGGTACTAAAGCGATCTACGGCTTTGGTGGAAAACCATACGAAAAAGGCGAGTACCGCACAGAAAATCAGCGAGCCAGAAACGCGTCCAATTTCCACCGCACTTTGTTCGCTGCTAAATAATTGATTCAGAAAACTTTCCGTCAAACCGCCGCCAGAGGTGATATAAGCGTAGGTGAGAATATAGAGTACAAACGCCACGGAAAGCCCATTTAGCACGTTCCAGCCTTTACCGAGCAAATCTTTAACGATGGTGTCAAAACTTGCCCCTGTGGGATAATGCAAGTTAGCTTCCAGTAGCATTAAGCCCGATGTGGTCATACAAAACCAAGTGTAGCAAAGGATCAAAATAGAACCGATAAACCACACGCCAGAAGTGGCAATGGGGTTGGCCAACATTCCTGCACCAATGGTGCCGCCAGCGATAATCATTGCGCCGCCGAATAAGGAAGGATTTTTTTTCATAAATTCACCTATAAGTTTAATACTGGTATCGATGAACTATTATAATAGTACAAAATAAAAATACAATGGCTAAATTGCTCGTTTAACTTGGCAAAAGCAAAAAAATCAAGCTATAATTCAAGAGTTTTATTACCATTCATTAACTAGAAGGAAAGACCAAATGGGTTTAGAAATCGTTCCAGCAGGAAAAGAACTTCCTGATGATATTTATGTTGTTATTGAAATCCCAGCTAATTCAGATCCAATCAAATATGAAGTGGATAAAGAAACTGGGACATTATTCGTTGATCGCTTTATGGCAACCGCAATGTTCTACCCAGCGAACTATGGTTACATTAACCACACCTTATCTTTAGATGGCGATCCTGTTGATGTATTAGTCCCAACTCCTTATCCATTACAACCAGGTTCTGTGATCCGTTGCCGCCCAGTGGGTGTGTTAAAAATGACGGACGAATCAGGTCAAGATGCGAAAGTGATCGCTGTGCCACACACAAAATTAAGCAAAGAATACGATCACATTAAAGATGTAGGTGATTTACCAGCTTTATTAAAAGCCCAAATCCAGCACTTCTTTGAAAGCTACAAAGCCCTTGAAGCGGGTAAATGGGTGAAAGTTGATGGTTGGGAAGGTGTTGAAGCCGCCCGTCAAGAGATTTTAGAGTCTTTTGAGCGCGCGAAAAAATAATTTTTCTTTTACTTTTAATACCGCCTTTTCGTAGGGCGGTATTTTTCTATGTGTAAACTTAAGGAGTGAAAATGTTAAAAACCTTGAAAAAAATTACCGCACTTTCTGTATTGGCATTAATGCTTAACGCCTGTGCGGATTCCGCGAGCATTAACCAACAAGCCGCAGCAAATTACCGCCAAACGGTGAATCAAGCACAACAGCAAGGGGCAGTGGATACCACCTCCACCACCGCAAAACGCATTCATAAAGTCTTTAACAAAATGTACCCTTATGCGAATCAAGAAAACCACACAGGGCAACCCTTCAACTGGCAAATTACGGTGATTAAATCCGATGAGCTAAACGCGTGGGCAATGCCGGGTGGAAAAATGGCATTTTATACAGGATTAGTGAATAAATTGCGGCTCAGTGATGATGAAATCGCTACCGTAATGGGGCACGAAATGGCTCACGCCCTCAAAGAACACGGTAAGAAAAAAGTAAATATGGGCGTATTTACCGAAGTGATCGCACAGGTTGCACACGTTGCACTTTCAACCCAAATTGGCGCTGATGGCAGTGGCTTAGTGGTCGGCTTAACCAAAGACTGGGCGCTCGATAAACCTTATTCTCGCAGCGCTGAAACAGAAGCCGATGAAGTCGGCTTATTATTAATGGCAAAAGCGGGCTACAACCCAGAAGCCGCACCTAGATTATGGGAAAAAATGCAAAAAGCATCATCTGGTTCACAAGGTGTACTTGCTGCACTTTCTTCCACTCACCCAAGCGATAAAGATCGCCAACAAAATCTACTTCGCCTAATGCCAGAGGCTGTGGCGATTTATAAAGCGAGTAAGTAATCATTTACAAATAGACAAAACAAAGTGCGGTGGAAAATTCGGAGATTTTACACCGCACTTATTTTTACCTTTTCTAAGAACGAGTTGGTTTTCTCAGTTCCCAGCCTGTTTGGGTTTTGATTAAATAAAGGCTTTTGTCTTTTGCCGCATAGCCACCTTTTACCGCATCTAAAATTAAATTTGGTGCTAAATTAGCGGAAAATACTTCTGCTTTACCTTGTTCTTCGGCAAGAATGACATATACCGCAAGGGTTGGATTTTCAGGATCAGTTAAACGAATATCGGCAATGGTAAAAGGTTGCACGCATTGCTGTTTGAGTTCTGACCACGTGTAGCCAGCAGAAGGAATACAGCCTTTTTCATCACGGTCTGCACCTACTAAAGGCATTGGCGAAGGGGAAGTACAGCCCATTATCAGGGCCGTACTAAGCAAGGATAATGTGATAGTTTTTTTCATCTTAACGTCTTGGTAAATAGTTTACAGGATCAACGGATTTACCTTTGTAACGAATTTCAAAGTGAAGTTTTACGCTATTTGTGCCAGAGCTGCCCATTTTGGCAATTTGCTGACCTGCGCGTACTTCTTGCTGATCTTTCACTAAAATGCTTTCGTTATGCGCATAGGCACTGAGGAAATCATCATTATGTTTGATGATGATAAGATTTCCGTAACCGCGCAATGCGTTTCCAGCATAAACAACGCGACCTGCAGCAGCGGCATTAACCGCTTGACCACGCGAACCGCTGATGTCGATCCCTTTGTTCCCACCATCAGAAGTGGAGAACCCTTGCACGATTTTACCGCTAGTTGGCCATTGCCACGCCACATTTGATACAGCTGGCGCTTGAGTTTGCACGGGTTTTGCCACAACTGGTGCAGTTGGGGTTACCGTTACAGGTGCTTGCGCAGTGGCTTGTGCTGGTGTGCCAGTATTTGATTTGATTGGGCCAATAATTGAGCCATCAGAGCCATATTGTGTGCCATTAGGGCCTGGGGTATAGGTTACTGCAGGCTCAACAGGTTTAGCAGGTTTTTCCGCAGGTTTTACAGCGCTAGTGGTCTTCACCGGAGTTGGTGCGGTTTCGTTAGACACTTTCAAGGTTTGTCCCACGCTTAAGGTGTAAGGCTCAGACATATTATTCATTGCTGCAAGCTCTTTGACATCAATGCCACAAATATAAGCGATTAAGAACATCGTATCGCCTTTGCGCACTTTATAGGTATTCCCTTTATAAAAGCCTTTGTCGATTTTGCTGTAATCTGGCGCATTGGTTTCAGGATTACGCGGAATCTCAAAATTTTGCGAAACCTGCTGTGCTTTGGCTTGCGTGTTAGTCACAGTTTTTTTAGTTTGTTGAACCACTTGGTTTGCTCGTTGTTGCACTTGAGCAACCTGAGGCGTTTGTACCTGCGGTGCTTGATAAGCTGGTTGCGTTGGTGCAGTCATTGTGGCAGGCATACTTTGTTGTTGAATTTGTGGTTCCCAAGTATTTCCTGCGTTGTTATTTACGGGTTGCATTGTACCTGGAGGTAATGCGCCATCAGCACTTTCTACAGGCGCTGGTGCGCTAGACGAACAAGCGGATAGTACTGCTACGCTAATAGGTAAAAGTAAAAATGATTTTTTCATTGGAGTTCCTCTATTAATTCATTGATTCTGGCATAGGTTGTTTTTCAATAATCGGTTGCCATTGGGCATCTTCCGTTGCACCAGTGCCAAGCACAGGCTGCATCATTCCCGGTGGAAGGGCATTTTCATCTTGCTGTTGTGGTTCTGATGAACAAGCCCCTAACAGAGAAAAGCAAGCAAATAAGATTAAAAATTTCTGCATTTTTGACCGCACTTTTATTTGAAAATGAAATAAATATAAATAATCACAGCAAGAAGCACCACCGCCCAGCCAATCCACTCAATGGATTGACGTAGCCGATGGGCAAATTTCTGCCCGCCCCAAGCGGATAATTTCGCCACCAAAATAAACCTTGCCAGCCGTGAAACGAGGGAAATGAGCAAAAAAGGCACAAATGCCATATGCATTACACCCGCACAGATAGTAAAAAGTTTATAGGGTAACGGCGTAAAGCCCGCAAGAAACATCACCATAACGCCCCAACGTTGAAACCAACTGAGCAGGGTGTCAAATTGTGCTTGATAACCAAGGCTAACGAGATAATGCTGAATACTATCAAAGGCATAATAGCCCAATGCGTAGCCCACAATCCCGCCAATTGGGGAAGCGACGCCTGCATAAACGCCAAAACGCACAGCACGTTTGGGCTGAGAAATCGCCATTGGGATCAGCATTACATCGGTCGGAACGGGGAAAAAAATGGATTCAATAAAGCTAGTAAACATCAACCAACCCGTCGCATAGCGGTGGGTTGACCATTGCATCACTTTATCGTACAGCGTACCAAAAATTTTCAATCGACAATCCTCAAGCTGTTGTAAAACATTGCATTATTCACTTTTTAACCAATCTTGTAAAGATTGAAGTGAGTGATAAGCGGTCATATCTGCTTGGATTGGCGTAATGGAAACATAGCCATTTTTCACCGCGTGAAAATCCGTGTCTTCTTGCTCATATTCCGCCAAGCCTGCAGGGCCAATCCAATAGATTGTGTCGCCACGGGGATCTTGCTGTTTAATCACTTCGGCGGCAGCCGCACGATAACCCAAATGACAAACTTTGATGCCTTTAATTTCTTCATAAGGCAAGTCTGGCACGTTAATATTCAAAATTTCACGGCTTTTTAATAGCTGGCTGTGTAATTTCGGGATTAATTCGCACACAATGAGAGCGGCAGTTTCGTAGTGTTGGCGACCATCAAGGGAAACTGCAACCGCTGGCAAGCCAAGATGACGACCTTCAAACGCCGCAGCAACCGTGCCAGAATACAGCACATCATCACCTAAATTCACCCCTGCGTTAATGCCAGACACCACCAAATCCACTTGCCCAGACAGAAAACCATTCAAGGCTAAATGCACGCAATCGGCAGGTGTGCCATTAATGCAATAATCGCCATTATCCAATTTCATTGGGCGTAAAGGCTCAACTAAAGTGAGCGAGCTTGAGGCAGCACTGCGGTTGCGATCGGGGGGCGACCACCGTAACTTGTGCGATTTTACGCAATTCTTTGGCAAGGGCTATGCCTTCGGCGTGAATGCCATCATCATTAGAGAGTAAAATATTCATTGCATTTCCTATTCAATAATCTGTACTAATTCGCGAACGAGCGCCGTGGCATAACTGCCAGCAGGCAAATAAAACGCCAGTTTTAGCCCTTCGGGTAAAAAATTCCCAATGCAAATGCTGTGCTTGCATTAAGAGCGGGCGGCGGCTGGGCTTCATTCGTTCCTTTTGCATTAAATTTAAAATATCTTGATGTTGCTGCACGATCGCCATTTCACGCGGATTGGCTGGCTGAATGCTTTCCCCAACTAAAGGCGCGGTGAGCAAAATATCTTGATTTTCTAACCGCTCTTTTAAGGCATTTAAATCTTCATTTTCATCAATTTGAAACCAACTGTGCGAACCGTTGAGCTGCACAATGTCGCCCAGTAAAATTTGCTGTGTAAGCTGTGCTTGAATGCGATCGGACACCACCAAATTAAATATTTCACTGCGCGCGGCGGAAAGATAAAAACTCCGCTTTTTGCGATCTTTCACCTTAATTTCGCCTTGAGCCCAACGCATTGCTTGGGTGAGATTATGCCCATCACGCCCGAAACGTTGTTCGGTGAAATAATTGGGAAAGCCAAAATTTGCTAAATTTTCTAACCGCACTTTAAGATCGGCTGTTTCCGTTGCACCACGCAGCAAAATTTCAAAATGATTGCCCGCAAGGCTACCCGTGCGAATTTTGCGATTATGGCGGGTAACCTTGAGGATTTCTACCCCTCCAAATGGAATTGGCTGAAATCAGGGGTGGGCTGGCCTGCCATATGTAAGCAGAACCACTGTTCAGTAACTGCTTTGCGATCTTTTAACCCCGCATAACTCATATTTCTCGGCGAAATGCCCGCAAACTCTGCCAATTTTTCCCCCACGAAAAGGGTGTTAGCATCGGTTTTCCGAACATACAGGGCAACAAATTCCCCCTCGCCTGTCATCTCTCATAGCCCAAATTTTCTTTAACGATAAAATCCGCACATTCTGCTTTCAAATGGGCTTGTTGAGTCGGCGGGGATTGCAAATAAGCCAGCTCCAGCATTGATTACCCCTTAACCAACAGGGCAACCGCTTCGCACGCAATGCCCTCGCCCCGCCCTGTAAAACCGAGCTTTTCGCTCGTGGTGGCTTTCACGTTCACCTGTTCCACATCGCAATCTAACACCTGCGCAATGGCTGCACGCATATTATCAATATGCGGACGCATTTTCGGCGCTTGCGCAATGATGGTTACGTCCACATTGCCGATTTTATAGCCCTTGCCTTGCACTTGACGATAAGCCTCTTGCAGCAACCCTTTGCTGTCCGCCCCCTTATATTGCGGATCAGTGTCCGGGAATAATTTACCAATATCCCCCAGCGCCACCGCACCTAACAAGGCATCAGTTAGAGCGTGCAACGCCACATCGCCATCACTATGCGCCAGCAAACCTTTCTCATAAGGCACTGCCACCCCACCAATCACAATCGGCCCTTCACCGCCAAAGGCGTGTACATCAAACCCATGCCCAATTCGTATCATATTTTTTCCTAATTGCTGATCAAAAATAGTGCAAGATTATAGCATCACAAGCCCTATTCAAAAATGGATAATTTAAGTGCGGTGGGATTTTTGTGAGTTTTTCACCGCACTTTTATTTGCTTGTGATATTTACTTCTTAGAAAAATCCGTTACTGTATAACGCTAACCTTGCTGTATGGAGAAACCAATGAAACACCTCCCCCTTATTCCCGGTTTATTATTAACTGTTTTAATTAGTGTGCTGGCGAGCTGGATTGCGCAAACTCAGTTGGCGATGCAGTGGCATATTAGCGCCTTGACCTTAGCCATTGTATTGGGGATTTTGGGCGGTAATACGTTTTACCCTTATATTGAGCCACAAATGAAAGCTGGCGTGTTGTTTGCGAAAGGAATTTTACTGCGTTGCGGTATTGTGCTGTTTGGCTTTCGTTTAACCTTTCAGGATATTAGCCAAGTAGGATTAAGTGCGCTGTTTGCCGATGCCACCGTGCTGATTTTAACCTTTTTGCTTACTTGTTGGGTGGGCATCAAATGGCTGAAGATCGATCGTCAAATCGTACAGCTTACCGCGGCAGGCTGTAGCATTTGCGGAGCGGCGGCGATTATGGCGACAGAGCCGATCGTAAAAGCGCCATCTTATAAAGTTTCTGTAGCAGTGGCGTTGATCGTGATTTTCGGCACGCTGAGTATGTTTCTTTACCCTGTGTTGTATCCTTATTTGCAAGCCTATTTGCCTGATCAGGCGTTTGGTATTTATATTGGAGCAACAATTCACGAAGTGGCGCAAGTGTATGCCGCAGGCGCGAATATAGGTTCACAAGTGGCGGATACTGCGGTGATTTCTAAAATGATACGAGTGATGATGCTCGCGCCATTATTATTGGCGTTGTCCTATTTTTTACGCCGTGAAAATGCGGAGGCTCAAGGCAAAATCACCATTCCTTATTTTGCGTTATTATTTATTGGCGTAGCAATTTTTAATTCTTTCAATTTATTACCGCAAGCCGTGGTGAATTTTTTAGTTCAGCTTGATAGTGTTCTATTAATGATGGTAATGGCAGCATTAGGACTTACCACCAATATTAACTCTCTCAAACAAGCAGGAACAAAACCGCTATTATTAGGTGCGATTATTTGGATTTGGTTAATTGTGGGGGGATTAGGGATTAATCTCGTTTTCACTTATCTTTTAGGATAAATTCAGATTGAACTAAGCAAGCCAAAAACATTGAGAAAAAGCACCGCACTTTATTTCTTGCTAATCCTGATTCTGATTAAGGTCTCTAAAATACGGCAATTTTCTGTACTAAAAACAGCGATTAAAAACTCAAGGTTGATAATTTATGCAAAGATTTTCTCTACCAATACGAGTTTATTATGAAGATACCGATGCAGGAGGTGTGGTTTATCACGCCCGTTATCTGCATTTCTTTGAGCGAGCAAGAACCGATTACCTGCGTGAATTAGGCTTTTCTCAACAGGCATTGCTTGATGAACATAATCTCGCATTTGTTGTCAAAACAATGCAGATTGATTATCGTCTTGCCGCCAAGCTAGATGATTTATTAACGGTGGAAACAGAAGTAAGCGGCATTAAAGGCGCAACAATTTTGTTTTCGCAGCAAATAAAACGTAATGATGTGCTGATTTGTACGGCTGAAGTAAAAGTGGCCTGTGTGGATCTCACAAAAATGAAACCTGTTGCTATTCCACAAGAAATTAAAGCAGCATTTAACGGGTAAATAAGCACTTACCTATTTTACTATCCTATTTTTTGGAGCTATGTAATGACCAGTGAATTGAACTTTTTGGAACTGTTTTTAAAAGCCAGTGTAGTGGTTCAAATTGTAATTGTAATCCTGATCGCGTTTTCCATTATGTCTTGGGCGATCATTATCCAACGCAGCCGCGTATTAACCAAAGCCTTAAAAGATTCCTCAGCGTTTGAAGATCGCTTTTGGTCTGGCGAAGAACTAAATAAATTATACGAAGGCCTATCTAACCGCCGTGATGGTTTAACAGGTAGCGAACAAATTTTCTATGTCGGCTTTAAAGAGTTCTCACGCTTGAAAAAAGCCAACCCAGATGCACCAGAAGCCATTATTCAAGGCAGCACGCGCGCAATGAATTTGGCAATGAACCGTGAAATTGAAGATGTGGAAACACGCGTACCATTCCTAGCAACAGTTGCATCAATCAGCCCATATATCGGCTTATTCGGTACGGTTTGGGGAATTATGCACGCCTTTATGGCGCTAAGCGGGGCAAAGCAAGCCACTTTGCAAATGGTTGCACCGGGGATCGCAGAAGCCTTGATCGCAACAGCAATCGGTTTATTTGCCGCAATTCCTGCGGTAATGGCGTATAACCGTTTAAGTTTACGCGTCAATAAACTTGAGCAAAATTATGGTAACTTTATTGATGAATTTACCACCATCTTGCATCGTCAAGTTTTCGGTCGTCATCAATAGTATGTCGCACAAAGTGCGGTGATTTTTAGCAAAGTTTTTAGAGGCAATAATGTCTTATCGTCGTAAACGTCGTGATATAAAATCTGAAATCAATATAGTGCCATTTTTAGATGTGTTATTAGTGCTATTGCTTATTTTTATGGCAACCGCACCGATCATTTCACAAAGTGTGCAAGTGGAATTGCCTGATGCGGTGGAAAGCCAATCCGTATCCAATGAAGACAAAGTGCCCGTTATTTTAGAAGTTTCAGGCATTGGTCAATATAGCCTTTCCATTGGCGGTGAACGCAGTGAAAATCTCACAGAAGAAATGGTTACGCAAATGGCTAAACAAGAATATGACAAAGACAACAACACAATGTTCTTGGTTGGCGGAGCGAAAGATGTGCCTTATGAAGAAGTGATTAAAGCACTCAATTTACTGCATCTAGCAGGAATAAAATCTGTTGGATTAATGACAAACCCAATTTAAGGTAAGTAGGTCTATTGTGCGTAATAATCAACGAAATAACGGAATTGGCGCCTTTGCCATTTCAATTATTCTGCACATTATTCTATTTGGCTTGTTAATTCTTGGCTCGCTTTATTACAAAGTAGAAATAATGGGCGGCGGTGAAGGTGATGGCGATGTAATCAGTGCCGTAATGGTCGATACAGGATCTGCCGCACAGGAATGGG
>NZ_PQVI01000067.1:0-2972 GCF_002921145.1 Avibacterium endocarditidis | reverse complement strand
GGATCCACAAGAACAAAAACAAGCACAATTAGAAGAGCAAAAACGTCAGCAAGAATTGGAACGCCAGAAGCAGTTTGAAAAACAGCTGGAGCAAGAGCGTCAAAAACAGCTTGAACTGAAAAAACAGCAAGAACAGTTGGCAGAGCAACAAAGGCAGCGTGAAGAACAAGCTCGCATTGCCTTAGAAAAACAGAAGTTGCAAGAAGCAAAGGCGAAACAACAAGTGGAAGCGGCAAAGCTGAAAGCTGAAGCTGAAGCAAAACGTTTAGCTGCACAGGCCAAAAAAGCCGAAGAAGAAGCCAAGGCAAAAGCCGCTGAGCAAGCGAAAAAAGCCAAAGAACAAGCTGAAAAAGAAGCCAAGCTAAAAGCCGAAAAAGCAGCGGCGGAAGCAAAGGCTAAAGCGGACGCAGAGAAAAAAGCAAAGGCAGAAAAAGCAAAAGCGGAAGCTGCTGCAAAAGCCAAAGCAGAGGCAGAAGCCAAAGCGAAAGCTGAAGCCAAGGCAAAAGCAGACAAAGCTAAAGCTGAAGCGAAAGCCAAGGCGGAAGCAGATAAACGCCGCGCACAGCAATCGGCGCTAGATGATTTCATCAATGGTGGTGATATTGGTGGCGGCAGTGCTAAAGTTGGCGGTAATGCGAATAAAGCAGGTGGCCAAGGCAGTGGCGCAGGTTTAGGCGCAGGCGATGGCAAAAAAGAAGGTGATCGTTATGCTGGCGTCATTAAGAAAGAAATTCAACGCCGTTTCTTAAAAGATCCGAGCTTTGCAGGGAAAGTCTGTCGCATTCGTATTCAATTGCAACGTGATGGCACGATCTCAAGTTATCAAAGAATTTCTGGCCCTGATGATATTTGTTCTGCGGCAATGAGTGCAGTAGCAAGAACGAAGAAAGTTCCCGCTGCGCCATCAGATGCTATTTATAGTAAATATAAATCACCAGTTATTGATTTTGATTTGAAGTAATTGGTTTAACAATCTAAGGTGAATTTTATGAAAGTAATGATTCGTATCACACAGTTTTTAACGATGCTATGGGTGCTATTGGCAAATGTCGCCTTGGCAGATGACGAAGTTCGTATTGTTATTGACGAAGGGGTTGATAGCGCACGCCCTATCGCTGTTGTGCCATTTAAATGGAATGGCGCAGGTGCAATGCCAACTGATGTGGCAGAGATTATTTCTGCAGATTTACGCAATAGCGGTAAATTCAATCCCATTTCGCCAGCAAAAATGCCACAACAACCTACTTCAGCTTCAGAAGTGAATGCTGATGCGTGGTCATCTTTAGGCATTGATGCTATCGTGGTTGGGCAAGTTACACCAAATGGCAATGGATACAGCATTGCTTATCAACTTGTGGATACTATTGGTGCATCAGGCACAGCAGGCGCAGTATTAGCGCAAAATCAATATGCCGTTCCAGCCAGCGCAATTCGCTTAGGCGCGCATACGGTAAGTGATGAAGTGTTTGAAAAACTCACAGGCATTCGTGGGGCATTTAGAACAAAAATCGCCTATGTGGTGCAAAAAAATGGCGGTTCAAAACCTTACCAAGTGCGTGTTGCCGATTATGATGGGCATAACCAATTTATTGTTACCCAAAGTTCACAACCGTTAATGTCGCCAGCTTGGTCGCCAGATGGTAATAAACTTGCTTATGTTTCGTTTGAAAATCGTAAATCTCAGCTCGTAGTGCAAGATTTACGTTCAGGCGCGCGCCGCGTGGTTGCTTCTTTCAAAGGACATAATGGTGCGCCAGCGTTTTCGCCTGATGGTTCAAGATTAGCCTTTGCTTCATCAAAAGATGGAGTGCTAAATATTTATGTAATGAATTTAGGCAGTGGCAGCGTTTCACAATTAACGAGCGGTTCAGGTAACAATACTGAGCCTGCGTGGTCGCCAGATGGTCGCTCAATCGTCTTTACTTCTGATAGAAGTGGTTCACCACAAGTATATCAAATGAGTGCAAGTGGTGGCGGTGCAACTTTACTAAGTTCTGGTGGTCGCACTTATAGCGGACAAATTTCTGCTGATGGCAGCACCTTAATAATGATTTCTGCGGATCATATTATGAAAAAAGATCTCGCAACAGGCGCAACAGAGATGTTGAGCTCAACTTTCTTAGATGAAAGTCCAAGCATCTCACCAAATGGAATTATGATTATTTATAGTTCTACACAAGGTTTAGGAAAGGTGCTACAATTGGTTTCTGCTGATGGGCGTTTCAAAGCACGTCTGCCGGGAAGTGATGGGCAAGTGAAATTTCCAGCTTGGTCCCCATATTTAACTAAAAACTAGGAGAAGTTAATGAAAAACTTTGCAAAATTATTAGTAGTAGCAGGCTCTGTAGCAGTATTAGCAGCTTGTAGTTCTTCAAAAGATGAAACTGCTGGTACAACATCTGTAGCAACTGCCCAAAGCTTTGGCGGTTATTCAGTTGAAGATTTACAGCAACGTTACAACACAGTTTACTTTGGATTCGATAAATACAACATCGAAGGTGAATACCAACAAATCTTAGATGCGCACGCTGCATATTTAACAGCAACTCCAGCATCTAAAGTGGTTGTTGAAGGTAACACTGACGAACGTGGTACACCAGAGTACAACATCGCATTAGGTCAACGTCGTGCTGACGCAGTAGCACACTACTTATCTGCTAAAGGTGTTCAAGCAGGTCAGCTTTCAACCGTTTCTTACGGTGAAGAAAAGCCAGCTGAGTTAGGTCACACTGAAGCTGCATATTCTAAAAACCGTCGTGCGGTGTTAGCATACTAATCTGCTTTATTGACGAAACAAAAAACCGAGCCTTTAAGCTCGGTTTTTATTTATTTGCGTGGTAAACGCTAATTTAGTTGTTGTTTATTCAGCCAAATGAACAAAAAAGCGAAAATTTTTATTGATTATTAAAATAAAAACAGTATCATAAGCCTCCGTTACGCAATGATACCTGTTTGGGTCGTTAGCTCAGTCG
>NZ_PQVI01000066.1 GCF_002921145.1 Avibacterium endocarditidis | reverse complement strand
CCCCAGCGCGTAAAGAAGTGGTGGATTTCGCCAAACCTTATATGCAAGTGGCGTTGGGTATGGTGTCAAAAGATGGCGCGGTTATCACCGACATCAATCAGTTAGAAGGCAAAACATTATTGGTGAACAAAGGCACGACGGCAGATGCTTATTTCAGCAAACATTATCCGAACATCAAATTATTAAAATTTGAACAAAACACGGAAACCTTTGAAGCCTTAAGAGATGGACGCGGTGATGCACTCGCCCACGACAACACCTTGCTGTTTGCTTGGGCAAAAGAAAACCCGGGTTTTACCGTTGGTATTAAAACCCTTGGCGATCAAGATTTCATCGCGCCAGCAGTGAAAAAAGGTGATACTGAATTGCTCGCGTGGTTAGATCAAGAAATTGAAAAATTAGGTAAAGAGGGCGTGTTAAAACAAGCTTACGACAAAACCTTATTGCCTGTTTACGGCGACACTATCAGCGAAAAAGAAGTGTTAGTGGCTTATTAAGTTAAATTGAAGAAATAAAAAAGTGCGGTGAAAAAATTTAACAAATTTCCACCGCACTTTTTCTTTTAGCTCATTAGCTTATTGAATTTTAATATTCATCTTATAGCTTGATGTAAGTTTTTTGATGGATTGTGCTTTCGGTTGTAGCACGCGCACTTCATAGCGCCCTGTTCTTGGTAAAATATATGGCGTGTTTGGTACGAAATCATCTTCGCCGTACATAATGGCTTCCGCCGCGCCTTTGGCTCTTAAATTTACGGTTAAGGTTTGCCCTTCTTTGGCATAAAACGCATAACTGCGACATTGCCAGCCTTTGATTTTACCCGTGTAATTGGCTGATGATGCGCCTTTTTTAAATTTACGTTAGTGACTGCGCAGTCTGTCGCATAGCTTGGCACGCTAGCTAACACCGCTGAGCCAACCACTAAGGCAGAAAGAATGTGTTTTACTGATTTCATTATAGTTCTCCAAATTAGATTGTGATTAAGGTGAAAATTAGACCTTTGATTACAACCGAAGTTCAAAAATCTGCTTTTCGGGATTAGCACGAAAGCCCGCCATTTCTAGCAAGGATTGTTGCTGCGGATCTTGTTCCACCACCAAACGGGAAGATTGCGTATAACGCACAAATTCTTTGGCTTTGGCGATAAGTGCGGTGTAAATTTCCGTAGAATTTTGTTGAGGCAACACAAAAATATCTGTCAGTTGCCAATAGCGTTGCAGTTGTAAGGAAGAAAGGCGAGGATAAAGCTGAATAAAACCAAGCGCTTGGTTTTGAGCGTCCACCGCAAGGAAGAAAATGCTTTCACTAAAGCGAATACGGTTGGTGAGAAATGTTAAGGTACGGTCAGGATTTTCCGCCATTCCCTGTGAAAGTCGATATTGCTCAAAAAGGGGCAGCAACAGCTCTAAATTCCATTGTTCAGCTTTAAAAATTTTCATATTGATGATTTTTTGTGAAATCTATACAGTGGATTGTAGCTTTTTAATGCACAATAATCATCTTTTTACAAAAAAATTTTTCAAATTTGCCTAAAATCAACGGAAGCGTAGAAAAAATTTGATATAGTAATGCGGTTATTTTTTGTTAATTACTATGGAGAAAAATTATGGCACGTCGTCCTTTAGTTATGGGTAACTGGAAGTTAAACGGTAGCAAAGCGTTTACCAAAGAGCTAATCGAAGGCTTAAAAGCAGAATTAGTCGGCGTAAACGGTTGTGATGTGGCGATCGCACCGCCAGTGATGTATTTAGCCGAAGCTGAAGCCGCGCTTGCAGGCAGCCAAATTGCCTTAGGCGCACAAAATGTTGATGTAAACGTACAAGGTGCGTTTACTGGTGATATTTCAACGGCAATGTTAAAAGATTTCGGTGCGAAATATATCATCATCGGCCATTCTGAACGTCGCACTTATCATAAAGAAAGCGATGAATTTATTGCCAAAAAATTCGCCGCACTGAAAGAAGCGGGCTTAGTGCCTGTGTTATGTATTGGTGAATCTGAAGCGGAAAACGAAGCAGGCAAAACAGAAGAAGTGTGCGCACGCCAAATTGATGCCGTGATCAACGCATTAGGCGTGGAAGCATTCAATGGCGCAGTCATTGCCTATGAGCCAATTTGGGCAATCGGCACAGGCAAATCAGCCACCCCAGCACAGGCTCAAGCGGTACACGCTTTCATTCGTGGCCATATCGCAGCGAAATCTCAAGCGGTAGCAGATCAAGTGATCATTCAATACGGCGGTTCAGTCAATGATGCCAACGCCGCAGAATTATTCACTCAGCCAGACATTGACGGTGCATTAGTAGGCGGTGCTTCATTAAAAGCGCCTGCATTCGCGGTGATCGTGAAAGCGGCAGCTGTGGCGAAAAACTAATTTTAGTTCCATTCCTATAAAATCTGCTCATTATGAGCAGATTTTTTTATCTCTAAATGTGAACCCTTTGTTATTTTATTAAATTGTGATCTTTATCACGGTAAAACTATGATATTTATCATAGTCTGAGTTGGCTAAATCAGTTATGTTGAAATTTAAGATTAGCAAAATAAATGGAGTTGATGATGAAATATTACGCAGGCGTAGATATTGGCGGCACGAACACAAAAATCGGCATTTTAGACAACCATTTTAATATTCTTGCAGAACAGAGCATTCCGACTTTATCTCAGCAAGGGGCAAGATCCACTTTTTCTCGCATTTGGCAGACCATTTTGGATTTGCTTGCACAACATCAACTTTCAGAAGCACAATTAGCAGGCATCGGCTTGGGAATTCCAGGCCCTGTGGTGGATCAAGCGATCGTTAAAATCGCGGCTAATTTTTCTTGGGGCAATGATTTCAATGCCAAGCAATTAATGGAAGAAATCTCTCATAAAAATGTGGTGGTGGAAAACGATGTGCGAGCCATTACCTTGGGAGAACATTTATTCGGCGCAGGGCAAGGTGTGGCGAATCTTATTGTTGTGCCAATTGGCACGGGCATTGCTTCAGGCATTTTGCTAAACGGCAAGGTGTTGTCTGGTTCGGGCGGCTGCGCGGGCGAGTTTGGCCATATTATGGTGAACGAACAAGGAATGAAATGCGGCTGTGGTTTAACAGGCTGCTTAGAAACTTATACTTCCGCCCCAGGATTAGTGCGGGAAGCCAAAAAACTTCTTAGCGCTCCAGAAACAGATAAACAAAAGTGCGGTGAGTTTTTCCAACGTTTTTCCACGGATTTAGATTCCCTGCAAGCACATCATATTTTTGAATACGCCAAAAAAGGCGATCATCTCGCGCTGCAAGTGGTGGATAGCTTCGCAAAATATTTGGCTTACGGCTTAGGCGTGCTGATTAATATTTTTAATCCTGAACTTATTGTACTGGCTGGTGGGGTCGCAAAATCCGCCGGATTTCATCATCGAAAAAGTTCAAAAATTCCTACCGCACTATGCCTTAGGCGTATCCCTACAAAACCTGCAAATCAAACCAAGCCAACTGCTTGATTCCGCTGGCGTAAAAGGCGCTGCAGCGTTAGTGATAAAATAATTGTAAGGCAATAAAAAAGTAGGAAATGGTTTCCTACTTTTTATCTTTCGCGCTTATGTTACTAGGTTACTGAATTTTTTCTTTCACTTTTACATCAGATTTTTGCTGTAGTTTTCCGTCTGCGGAAAAAACAAAATGGCTTGTATATTTGTTGAACGTGTTTTCGGCATAGCCACCCCATTCGCCCGCAAGCGTACGCTGTCCGCCGCCGTAAACAGGCAAGGTTGCACCATCAATTTCTTTATTGATATATTGATTAAACCACCGGTTTAACTCACGCCGCATTTGGGCGATCTGTTGTTGATAATCCGGGTTATCAATTTGGTTATGGTGTTCATCAGGATCGTTACGCAGATCATAAAATTCATAAGGCCCATCAGGATAGCGATGAATATATTTAAAAGATCGATTGCGGATCATTCGAGTTGGTCCGTATTCATCAAAGATCACAAGATGATTTTCTTCTCGTGAATCTGTGGGCTCTTGTTTTAATAAAGTAGAGAAACTTTTTCCAGGATAACGTACCTGTGCCTGATCTTCATCACTGATATTGAGGTATTCCAACAAGGTGTGGCGGAAATCGTAATGGCTCAACAGGTTATCTATTTCACCTGTTAATAAATGATTTTTGTGATAAAGAATAAACGGCACTTTTACGGACGTGTCGAACATATTCACAGGGCTTGTGCCATTCCCTTTACCAAAAATACCGTGATGTCCCATATTCATACCGTTATCACTGGTGAAAATGATGAGCGTGTTTTCTAAAATGCCTTTTTCCTCAAGTGCGGTGATAATTCTTCCAATATTAAAATCCATTGCGGTTAAGGCTGCGAAATATCCCCTTAACACTTCTAATCGTTCTTGTTCATCACCTTCAAAGGTTTCATAAATTTTCCAAGGGTGATAAGGATCTCGAGGACAAGATGCAAATTGACAATCCGCATAAAGATCCAATATTTCCTGTGGGTGGTTTTTTCGATCCCAAGGGGAATGGGGGCGGTATAACTTAGATTGAGAAAAAAATGGCTGATCGGCATTATGTACCTTCTCAATAAAGTCTAGCCCATAATCGGTGATTTTATCTGTAATGTAGTCGGGTTCTTCAATTAATATACCATCTCGATACATTGGTGCATTGAAGTAAGGGCCACCGCCACGCTGATGGGAATACCAATAATCAAAACCACATTGTGGCGTGTCAGCCATACCTAAATGCCACTTGCCACTCATTGCACAAAGATAATTATGCTGTTTTAAGCGATCTACAAAAGTCGATTGCCCTTTTAAATAATGTTCTGTAGTCGCACCATTTTCCCATTCTTCCAACCAGTCGTGAATTCCGTGTTGAGAAGGAATTCTGCCGGTAAAAATTGAGGCTCTTGCAGGGGAGCAAACAGGGGAAACACAAAAGAAATCGTTAAATTTTTTACCTTGCTGCGCTAATTTATCAATATTGGGCGTAATCGCCTCTTTATTCCCATAGCAACCAAGCGCCCAATAGCCTAAATCATCGGCAACAATTAAAACCACGTTAGTTTTTTTCATTATTTGCCTACTCCTAACATCGTTTTGATATTTTGAAAGCCTTTAAAACCAACAATAAAAATCGTGCAAATATACCAACTTAGCCCGAATAAGATGAGTCCTTTCCAAAAGAGAATGATTAGATCTGTCATATTTCCCCCTTATTTGCGTAACGTATTTTTCAATAATGAACCAACAATCATTGCAATCCAAGCAAACACAAACGCAGCAATACCCGAATAATAAGGGCCAATTTTTGCTGCAATAGGTTCAAGTGCAGGAATCTGCTGTGCGATTAAGTAAGAAAGTGGCGTTAAAGCACCCACAACAATGGTGGCATAAGCCCCCCAGTTATTGGCTTTTTTGAAATAACAAGCGGAAATCAATAGGGTGGAAACAGCAACGGAATAAATGGTTGCTGTGAGTGTCATATATACCCACAAGTCGCTTTTTAATGGATACCACAACCCATAGAACAGTAAGAAAACCCCAATTAATGCCACTAATACGCGATTGACAGCAATAGATTTACGTTCTGACCATTTATTTTTATGGAAAATAATCAATACGTCATTGTAAATAACACTTGCCCAACCTAATAAATAAGAAGAGTTTGTGGACATATCTGCCGCCAACATAGCCGCGACAAGCAAACCAATGATCCCTGTTGGAATCACAATAGAAAGCATTGTTGGCATTGCTTGGATTGGTTTTCCGCCCACACTTTCTAAACTTACGAAAGCTAACGCAGCAACGCCCCACATCACAGGAATTAATGAACGTACGATATAAAATAAACTAGTGCGTGTGTACATTTTTTTCGCAACATTGGCATCTTTTGCTGACAACACACGAGAAACCATTGTTTGCCAAGTTAGCACTGTCGCAGTCAGCACTAAAGCAGTATAAAGCACATATTGCCAACCAAGATTAGGATTAGCAAAAGGATTAATACCACCAGCGCCATAATTAGAAATTGCAGTATCAAATAAGGTATCCCAGCCCACCTGATAGAAAATCGTACAAGTGGTTAGCACCAAGCCAACACTCATTAAAATAAACTGCATATAATCGGTAACCAGAACGGAGAGCATTCCACCTAAAATGGTATATAACGCCACCACAAGCAATAAAATTGTCATCGTGATTTCTAAATATTCTGGTTTAAGCCCCGCCACAGCAACTAAAAATTCACCACCGGTGCGTAAGAAAACGCCCATATTCAGCAAGCCACCAAGCACAATGACCACACCGGCAGCCCAGCGGACTTTTTTACCAAATTTATTCAAAAAACTCTGGAATGGTTACCACACCCGCTTTGCGTAAAGGTTCAATACAAAATCCTGTTTTCCCTACGGTGAACATTACAATGGTCATAATTAACCCCACTGTGGCTCCCGCAAAACCGTATTTATAGCCAAGCTGTGCTGCCGCCATACAGGTTATAATGCCAAACTCAGTGGCGGCTAAAGAGGCAATCCCAACGTGCAAATCCACATTTCTGCCAGCCACCAAGAAATCATTCACATTCTTTACATATTTTCGCACAAGAATGCCGACAACAAGGCTTAATAAAATATAAAGCCCGACAATACTGCCATCTACGCTCCAGTTAAACTGCATATTTTCCTCCCAATATTGGTATGAATAAATAGTTACTCGCAGTTTAAAGGAGAGCGTTAAAGGCAGATATGACAAAAATCATAAACCCCACGTGAGCAAGATCACAGATTAAGAAATTGGTAAAAGAAAAAGTGCGGTGTTTTTTCACCGCACTTTTGAAAAGAAGCATTTATCGCAAAGATTAGTCTTTGCCCCAAACGTCAGCGGCAATTTGCTCAACTAAACGCACTTTCGCCCATTGTTCTTGCTCTGTCATAATATTGCCTTCTTCGGTGGAGGCAAAACCGCATTGTGGACTAAGGCAGAGTTGCTCAAGTGGCACATATTGAGCGGCTTCGGCAATGCGAGCTTTTACTGTGGCAGGGTCTTCTAAGGTTGGAAATTTAGAACTGATTAAGCCAAGTACAACACGTCCTTTATTGCCAGCGAAATATTTTAAGGGCTCAAATCCACCAGAGCGTTCATCATCATATTCAAGGAAATAGCCGTCATATTGTGTTTGACCGAATAGCTCAGGGGCAACAGGATCATAAGCGCCACTTAATAAATAAGTTGAACGGAAGTTGCCACGGCAAACGTGGGTTGTGATGATCATATCTTTGGGTTTATCAGCAAGTACCACTTGAATATTTTCCAAGGCTTGGGCTTTATCTGCGGCAAATTCAGGTTTGTCGTGATTGTTGCACAAAGAGCCCCAATAAACATCATCAAATTGTAAATAACGGCAACCTGCTTGATAAAAGGCTTGAATGGCATCTTTATAGGCTTGTTGTACGTCTTTTGCAAATTCTGCACGGCTGGCATACACACCGTGATCCCACTGAACGGGGTACATTAACTGGTTTGGGCTTGGAATGGTGTATTTCACAATGCCACGCTCAGCCACAATGGCATTGAGCTTTTTGAAATGCTCAATAAAAGGGTGATTAGGATTCCACGACACTTTGCCACAACAGCGTGTGTTATAAGCTCGGGTTTCAACGCCATTAAATTTATAACCGTGTTCAGGCTCATAGCCTTCAATGCCGTTTAAATTTTCAAGAAAATCAATGTGCCAAAATGAGCGGCGATATTCCCCATCAGTAAGCACTTTTAAACCGGCATCTAACTGTGCTTGGACTAATTTTTCAATTTCTTGATCTTCAATACGAGTTAAGGTGGCACGATCAATTTCGCCGGCGTTGAATTGTTCACGGGCTTGTTTCAGCGCCGCACTGCGTAAATAACTGCCCACAGTGTCAGCGTGCAAAGGTAATGTTGATAATGTCATATTCACTCCTTAAATAGTATCATTGTGAAAAATGGCGATGGGTTAGCATCGCCATAGTGTAAAGCCATAGTGTAAAAATGAAAGTGCGGTCTATTTTTTGTTTAAATTTATTTGGTAAACCGCAAAGCCTAGTTCATCTTGCCCAACGTAGTCCATTGGATATTGCGCTTTTTCCTTGATGAAGGCTTTTGCTTTATCGCTTGGGGACGTTTCCACTTGTACTTTCAATGGCTGAGTGGAGGCAATTGGAGCAAGTTTCCAGTTATTATCGGCAGAAGGGATCACTTCGCCTTTTTCTTTGGTGGTTTGGCTGATGTAGTTTGCCAAAATTTGACGATTTTCATCAGGGGAAGCAAAGACGATGTGCGCATCACCTGTGCCAGGGAATTTGCCGGAATAAGCGCGATAATTATTGGTCGCAATTAAGAATTGATCGCTATCTTGCACTGGCTTGCCTTGATAGGTGAGATTAACAATGCGCGACGCCTTGTCATTAATGAGCTTGCACTCACCGTCATAACGGGCAGGCTGGGTAACATCAATTTCATAGTTCACCCCGTCAATCACATCGAAATTATAAGTACGGAAACCGTTCCAATTTAACAAAGATTGTGGTTTGTCGCTATTTGGAGCGATTTGGTTAAACATTCCCGCACTGCACTCAAGCCATTGTTTGAGTTCTGCACCGCTCACTTTGACAATCACCAAGGTATTTGGGTAAAGATAGAGATCCGCCGCATTGCGGAAAGTGAGATCGCCTTTATCCACTTCTACATAAGCGCTTGGATCGTTTTTACGTCCACCGACTTTAAATGGCGCAGCGGCACTCAACACTGGAATACCCGCTAGCTCAGGCAGATTTTTCACCACGTTTTCGGCGTAGGCTTGTTGCGCTTGGTTTACGATTTGTACCGTTGGATCATCTTGGAACAAGGCAAGGAAGCTATACATATTATCAGAGGCTTTTCCAATCGGCTGTGCTACAAAGGCTCGAGTGGCTTCGTGGATTGGCGCAAGTAATGCTGCAACTTCAGGGTGATTGCCCACAAGCGCTTTTTTCTTATCTGCATCATAAATCGGGCGCAAGGCTGCACGGCCGTCAGTAACAAACCATTTACCATTATATTGATTTAAGGTGAGATCCACCACGCTGATGTTATTTGCCCAATAACCCGCCATACTTTCTGGCACGCCGTTCATTGTGCCTTTTTCAATATCCGCCCCTTTGCTGTTAGCAAATTCTTTATTTGGGAATAAGCGGTGCGAATGGCCGAAGATCACGGCATCAATGCCTTTGACATCGGCTAAATGGAAGGCGGCATTTTCTTCACCTTCTTTATAAGGTTCGTCCGAAGGGCCAGTGTGCGCCAGTGCAACAATAATATCTGCCCCTTGAGCCTTCACGATTGGCACATATTTTTCTGCGGTTTTCTTAATATCGTAGGCTTTTACTTTGCCTTCTAAATTGGCTTTATCCCACACCATCACTTGTGGCGGCACAAAGCCAATATAACCAATTTTGATTTGATGCCTGTTGCCAGCATTATCTGTTACGCTTTTTTCTTGAATAAAATAAGGTTGGAAATAAGGCTGATCATCGCTGGCTTTCACCACATTGGCGTTGATAATAGGGAAATGAGCTTGCTTAATGGCACGATCTAAATAATCTAAGCCATAGTTGAACTCGTGGTTGCCAATCGTTCCCACATCATAGTGCATTGCATTTAGGGCTAAAATAGACGGATTTGGTTTACCTTCTTTATCTCCTTTGGCAGCTTGATAATCGGCAATCGGGTTGCCTTGAATTAAATCGCCATTATCCACTAATACCGAGTTTTTCACTTCTTGACGTGCGCTTGCAATCAGGCTTGCTGCACGGGTAAAACCGAATTTATCCGTAGGCGCATCTTTGTAATAATCAAAATCCGTCAAAAAGCCGTGAATATCCGTGGTGGCAATAATGCGTAACGCTACCGTAGTATTTTGCTCCGCCGCATTGAGCGATAAGCTGTTTACACTGAATAAACTTAATGCGCCAAGACGCAGGAATTTTCTTCTATCCATATTTTCTCCTTTTAGGTTCTATAAATGATGACAAAGACACGATGATTTTACGTTGTTTTTGCACAGGGCTCTAGCCAATATTTATGATAAAAATCAAGTGCGGTGTTTTTTATGAAATTTTTGTGCAGGTTAATTTTCTTGGCATAATCAATAAGTTAAAAAGGCGAGCAGCAAGACAGCCTTTATTTTTTAGGGAAAAACACCGCACTTGCGTTTAGGATTTATCGCTAGATCAAGTACAATATCAAGACTATCCATAGACAATAGGTTTGCTTATGACATCATTACTGACTTCCGCGTTTATCTATCTCTTTGCCGCCGTGGTGGCCGTGCCAGTTTCTAAACGTTTGGGATTAGGCTCAGTGCTGGGCTATTTGTTGGCAGGGGTGGCGATTGGGCCAATTTTAGGCTTAGTCGGACAGGAAACCGAACGCGTGCAACACGTTGCTGAATTTGGCGTGGTGATGATGTTATTTTTAATCGGTTTAGAGCTTGATCCTAAAATGCTATGGGCGTTACGCACCAAATTGCTCGGCTTGGGGGGCTTACAGGTCATTCTATCCATTGGCGCGATTGCAGGTGTTGCCCATTTGCTTAATTTTACCTGGGAAATGAGCATTGCCATTGGCTGTGTGTTGGCAGTGTCGTCCACTGCGATTGTGTTGCAAACCTTGGGGGAAAAGCATTTGCTGAATAGCCCCGGGGGACAAAGCAGTTTTTCCGTGCTGCTGTTTCAAGATATTGCCATCATTCCGATTTTAGCGTTCTTGCCAATGCTTGCCTCGCCTGAATTGATTGATAGTCTGCATAGCGCGGAGCAACATTCAGACAATTTATTAGACGGGGTGAATAATTATGTCAAAACCCTGATCACCTTTAGCGTGATTGGCTCAATCATCTTTGGTGGCTATTTTCTCGCGCGCCCGATTTTCCGCTATATTGCCGCATCAAGAACTCGTGAAATTTTCACCGCATTTGCCTTAGCATTGGTGATCGGCATTGCAGCGATGATGTCGGCTATCGGCCTTTCGCCTGCCTTAGGCACATTCTTAGCAGGCGTGGTATTAGCAAATAGTGAATATCGCCACGAACTAGAAAGCAATCTTGAACCGTTCAAAGGCTTATTGCTTGGTTTGTTTTTCATTACCGTAGGCGCAGATATTAATTTCAGCTTATTATTCAATGACTTCGCGGTGATTTTAGGCATCACGCTATTATTTATTCTTATCAAAGCCATTGTCTTATGGGGGCTTGGGTTAATATTCCGTTTGGATCGCCTTAACCGTAATTTATTCGCTCTAAGCCTTGCTCCAGCGGGGGAATTTGGTTTTGTGCTACTTTCTTTCAGCCAACAAAATGGTATTCTACCAAGAGAAATCACTGACAAATTATTACTTGCCGTGGCCATTTCAATGTTGCTCACACCTTTCTTATTTATTGCTTACGATAAACTGATCGTACCGCGTGCAAGCCACCAACAACAGCGCGAAAACGACACCATTGAAGATCAAAATGATGTACTCATTATCGGCCACGGACGTTACGGACAAATTATCAGCGGAATGTTAATGAGTTGCGGCTACAAGCCTACGGTTATTGACTACGATGCCACCTTGGTGGAAGGCTTATCGCGCTTTGGTTTAAAAACCTATTTTGGCGACGGCTCACGTTCTGACTTGTTAGAAACTGCGGGCATTGCGAAAGCCAAATTATTAGTGATTGCCCTTGATGACAAAGAACAAGCTATACAAATCGCCCACTTCGCACATCGCTTTTACCCAAATTTACCGATTATCACCCGTGCTTATGATCGTCTGCACGTTTATGATTTATACCGTGCTGGGGCAAGAAATATTGTGCGAGAAACTTTCGACTCAGCGATCCGAAGCGGCCGTTTAGCCTTAGAACAGCTTGGTATGGACAAAGAAAAAGCCAAACAAATCGCAGAATTTTACTACCACCGCGATCGCCACGGCTTAGCCGAAATGGCAAGCCTTTACGATCCTGAAATTTCCGTATTTAGCAACGAACGAATGATCGCCCGCGCCAAAGAACTCGAACAAGAAACCAAATCAATGATGCTCACCCTGCTCGCAGGCGGCAAGGTTGATTGGCAACCAGGGGAAGAGAATCGATCGGGGGAGTAAGGAATATTAAGTTTAGTTTGAATTGGTAATACTCTTTTATTTAGATACTTATATCTTTCAATAAAACAAAAATTATTTACAAAATAAAAGAATTTTGCATAATTGAGATCTTGATCACAGAACAAGCTTTCAAAATGAAATATTATTGCTTTCAATGATTAATTAGTTAATCAGAAATCAACCTTAAAAACTTTCATTTTGAGAGGTGTGAGATGGAATTTATTACACATAGTGCGGAATGGTTTATAGGGCTATTCCAAAAAGGGGGCGAGGTTTTTGGTGAGTATGGTCACAGGAATTTTGCCATTGTTAATTTCTTTATTAGTCGTAATGAACGCCTTGATCAAATTTATTGGTCAAGATCGCATTGAACGTTTAGCACAACGTAGTGCGGGTAATCCTATTTCTCGTTATTTAATCCTTCCTGTTTTTGGCACATTTGTTTTCTGTAATCCAATGACATTAAGTTTAGGTAAATTCTTACCTGAACGTTATAAACCCAGTTATTACGCAGCGGCCTCTTATAGTTGCCACTCTATGAATGGTTTATTCCCACATATTAATCCTGGAGAGTTATTTGTTTATTTAGGGATTGCCAATGGCTTGACTACCCTTGGTTTACCCTTAGGCCCATTAGCGGTGAGCTATTTATTAGTGGGTATGGTGACGAACTTTTTCCGCGGTTGGATCACGGATTTCACAACAGCGATCTTTGAAAAACGTATGGGCATTAAACTCGATCGCGAAGTACATCTCTAAGGGAGGAAACAGATTATGGCAAAAGCACTTTATATTGAAAAAGGTAATGGTGGTTGGGGCGGCCCTTTAACCGTGCCAGTAGAGCCCGGTAAAAAAATCCTTTATATGACAGCAGGTACGCGTCCAAGTATTGTCGATCATCTTGTGGCTTTAACCGGCTGGGAAGCGGTAGATGGTTTTAAAGAGGGAGAGCCAGAAAACGATCAAATTGGTATTGCCATTATTGATTGTGGTGGAGTGTTACGCTGTGGACTTTATCCAAAACGCCGTATTCCAACTATCAATATTCACGCGACAGGAAAATCTGGCCCACTTGCAGAATTTATTGTGGAAGATATTTATGCTTCCGCCGTGAAAGAAGCCAATATTAAATTGATTGATGCAGATTCTCCAGTGTCTTCAAGTGAGCAAGTGGTTAAACAGCCTCAGGTGGCGAAAGATTACGATACGTCGAAAAAAATTACTGAACAAAGTGATGGGTTGCTCGCCAAAGTTGGAATGGGAATGGGTTCTGTTGTGGCAGTGTTTTTCCAAGCAGGGCGAGATACGATTGATACGGTATTGAAAACTATCCTGCCTTTTATGGCCTTTGTTTCAGCACTGATTGGGATCATTATTGCTTCTGGTTTAGGTGATTGGATTGCACATGGCCTAACCCCTTTAGCCAATAGCCCAATTGGGTTGGTTACCCTTGCTCTAATTTGTTCTTTCCCATTCTTATCTCCTTTCTTAGGGCCCGGTGCGGTCATTGCACAGGTTATCGGTGTATTAGTTGGGGTACAAATTGGGTTAGGCAATATCCCTCCTCATTTAGCACTTCCTGCATTATTCGCCATTAATGCGCAAGCAGCTTGCGACTTTATTCCAGTGGGATTATCTCTGGCTGAAGCGAAACAAGACACGGTGCGTGTGGGGGTACCTTCTGTGTTAGTGAGTCGCTTCTTGACAGGTGCGCCAACAGTATTGATTGCTTGGTTTGTATCCGCGTTCATTTACTAACTTTTACCTTAAATGTCGTAATAAAAAGTGCGGTAAAAAAGTACCGCACTTAAAAAATGAGGAAGAAGAATGACAACAATTTATCAAACAACATTTACCAAAATTGGGCAATTTGCACCAGAGGCATTGACTGAAAATATGCTGATTATCTTTAAGCAAGATGTACCAGCAGATCTTGAGGATTATTGCTTCCTTCATCAGCACGGTGAGCTTTTGGCTGAGGTTTGCCGCGGTGATGTGTTAATGATTAACAATAAATCTTTTGAAATAACTGCTGTGGGTGATGTGGCAAATTTTAATTTGAAAGAATTAGGGCACGTTACCTTTCGTTTCGATGGGGCTATTACAGCAGAATATCCCGGCACGATTCATTTGAAAGGGGATGTGCCAGTTGAAATAAACGTCAATGATGTTTTAACCATTATAAAAAATTAGGAGTTGATATTATGGGAAATAAAGTTGCAGTCATTGTTGGTGGCGGTCAAACCTTAGGCGCATTCCTCTGTGCAGGACTTGCTGAGAATGGTTACTCCGTTGCTGTTGCGGATTTAAATCAAGGGAATGCAGAAAAAACAGCAAATGAGATCAACCAAAAATTGGGCAAAGATTGTGCGAAAGGTTTTTATGTTGATGCAACTAATGAGCAAAGTGTAGTTGAATTGGCCAATGCTATTGATGCTCAATTCGGGCGTGTTGATTTATTAGTTTACAGCGCAGGAATGGCAAAAGCCGCGCCTATTACAGAGTTTAAAGCACAGGATTTTGATACGTCATTAAAAGTGAATTTAGTGGGCTATTTTTTATGTGCCAGAGAGTTCGCTAAATTAATGATTCGTGAAGGGATTGCAGGGCGAATTATTCAAATTAACTCAAAATCAGGGAAAGTGGGAAGTAAGCATAATACAGGCTACAGTGCGGCAAAATTTGGCGGAGTTGGGCTTACCCAGTCTTTAGCCTTAGATTTGGCAGAATATGGCATTACTGTGCATTCTTTGATGTTAGGGAATCTGTTGAAATCTCCAATGTTCCAATCTTTGATTCCGCAATATGCGGAAAAATTAGGTATTCCAGCCGATCAAGTTGAGCAAGTTTATATTGATAAAGTGCCATTAAAACGAGGGTGTGAATATCAAGATGTTTTAAATGTTCTGCTTTTCTATGCAAGTGAAAAAGCAGAATATTGCACGGGGCAGTCTATCAATATTACCGGTGGTCAGGTGATGTTTTAGTCCTTTGAACGTTGCGGTATGGGAAATTTTCATACCGCACGTTTTAATCTTAAGAGGTGTTATGATGGAATTTTATTTGGATACTGCCGACACCGTGCAGGTAAGACAATTCATTCGTTCTCTCCCTTTAAGTGGTGTAACAACAAACCCGAGCTTAGTCGCTAAAGTTCGCCGTCCACTTTCTGATATATTAAATGAATTAAGGGATATGCTTGGGGAAAAAACACGTTTATTTGTGCAGATTCTTGCCAATCACCCTGATAAAATGGTTGAAGAAGCGATAAAATTAAGTGAACAGCACCGAAATTTAGTTATTAAGATACCTGTAACTTTAGCGGGCTTAGAAGCGATTAAACAGCTCACTGCTCAAAATATTCCCACACTAGGAACCTCTGTGTATGGAGCAGGGCAAGGTTTTTGGCAGCATTGGCAGGAGCAAGTTATATTGCACCTTATGTCAACCGTATTGACAGCCAGGGTGGAAGTGGCGTATTGGTTACACAAGAATTAAATCAATTGATTATCCAGCATTGCCCTAATACGCAAGTTTTAGCGGCAAGTTTTAAAACGCCTCGTCAGGTGTTAGATTGCTTATTAACTGGCTGCTCTGCCATTACCATTTCCCCTGAACTGGCACTGCAATTCTTATCGGATCCTGCGGTTTTTTACGCAATTGAGCAATTTGAACAGGATTGGCAACAGGCTTTTAATCAAACTTTCATTGAATAAGTTTTTATAATCAGTAAAAAACCTTTAAAATAGGAAGGTAATTTATGCAAAGTATTACAAGTTCGCTTATTATTGTTGCGGTTGTCGCGTGGTTATTACAAATTTTGCTTGGCTGGTGGCAAATTTCGCAATTTAATCAAGCGTTTGAAAAACTGTGTAAGCTAGGGAATGTGGGCATCGGTCGAACACAAGGTCGTTTTAAACCCAAAGTTGTCATTGCCATTGCTTTTGATCACAACCAGCGTGTTGTGGATTCAATAATGTTAAAGGGGCTGACGGTATTTTCTCGCCCTAAACCAATAACACATTTAACAGGATTATTGCACAGCGAAATTGAGCCTGAGGCTATTTTTCCAAAAGATAAATCAAGTCAGCAAGCCTTAAGGGAAGCAATTCAACTGCGATAAATCCTAAACAACGGATTTATTATGAAACCTAAAGAAAGACAACTGGCTATTTTAGACTACCTACAAACCTATGGCAAAACACCTGTGGAACAATTAGCGGAGCATTTCTCTACCACGGGAACAACAATTCGTAAAGATCTCACCGCACTTGAAAAAGAGAAGAAAGTCCTTCGTACTTACGGCAGTGTTGTCTTAATGGAACCGGAAAAAGCGGTTGATATTGAGCTGCCAATGACCAACAAAACGCATATCAATTTGCTGCAAAAAAAGAAAATTGCACAAGCCGCAGTTAAATTACTCAAAGATGGTGATTCTCTCATCATTGATTCAGGCAGCACGGTACTACAAATGATCCCTCATCTTGCTCAACTTAACGATTTGACGATTATGACAAATAGCTTGCATATTATGAATAGTCTTGCTGCGCTGGAAAAAGAACACGAGTTATTAATGTGTGGGGGAACATTTCGGGCAAGATCTGCGTCATTGCACGGCATCCTTGCTGAATCGACCTTTGAAAAATTTCTTTTGATAAACTGTTTATTGGTACCGATGGTTTTGATTTACAACTCGGTTTAACCACTTTCAATGAAGTACACGGGGTAAGTAAAGCGATGACAAATGCTGCTCGCGAAATTATCGTGCTGGCAGACTCTTCTAAATTTGGTCGTCGTAGCCCAAATATCGTCTGCCCATTAGAAAAAATTAATGTTGTAATTACTGATAGTGGTTTAGATCCTCAAACGCAGCAAGCTTTAATTGATAAAGGGATCAATTTAGTGATTGTTGAGTAGAAAGCCAATAAAGGTTTGGTAAATCCTTTATATAATATTTACTTTAAATTGGCGCTATTTAGCTGTGGCATTTACTTCCACCACTTCTCCATCATCAAAAAACAGCTTGATTGGGAAAGTTTCGCCTCGTTGGATTGGTTGGGTGAGATCGAAAACCATAATGTGTAAGCCACCGCGTTTTAGGCTAACACTTTGTTTCGCGGGGATTTCAATGCCGTTGAGTGCGTGCATTTTGCCGTTGTGCATTCCGTGTAATTCTAGGCGCGCGGGCTGTTGGCTTTCGGCGAAAAGCAGATTGACGGCTTCATTGCCGGTGTTTTGCAGCAGCATAAAAATAGCACTTGGCTGCCCTGCTTTTTCTGTGGGGAAGATGGTGGCTTGGCTCGCAACAATTTCCGCTTGGGTTGCTAGTGGGAAAAGTGCGGTGCAAATTAAGCCGATTTTTTTCATCGCGTTCATTGGGTTCTCCTTTTTATTAAAATAGATTGAAATAAAACCGCCACAGTGCAGGGGCTGTAGCTTGTTTAGAATAACTAAACTTTACCACATTCGCTTTGTTCTCACAAAAATAGCCGCCAGCTCAAGCTCAAATGCAAAATAAATTATCAACAGACCCTAGCAAGAATTTACCATTTTGCTTTCATTTGTTGTTTGCCTTTTAAAGCAAGGCGAAAAATGCTATATTGCCCCAGTTTTTGAGAGATTCTCGCCCACATAACAATTTTCATACAACATTCATAGCAAAATGGCAGATTATTACGACATCACCCTTGCCCTTGCTGGTGTATGCCAAGCGGCTGCGCTAGTGAAACAATTCGCTCATCACGGCAGTGCTGATAATGCAGCTTTCAACGCCAGCCTACAAAGCTTATTACAAACTTCACCCGAAAATACCTTAGCAGTTTATGGTGGCAATGCGGCAAACTTAAAATTAGGCTTGCAAACCTTGATGGAACAGCTCAATGGCCGAGATGCAGAGCTAACGCGCTACTGGGTGAGCTTGCTGGCGTTGGAGGGTAAGCTGAGTAAATCGCCAAAAGCAAAGGCGGAATTGGCGCAACGCATCGCCTATTTGCCTTCACAGCTCAATTTTTATGATTTACTTGATGAGCAGATGATAAGCAATCTTGCCAGCATTTATGTGGACGTCATCAGCCCGCTCGGTAGCCGTATTCAGGTGCTTGGCGCGCCAGATTATTTGCAACAACAAGGCATTCAGCACCGTATTCGCGCAAGTCTGTTAGCAGGCATTCGCTCGGCGGTGCTATGGCGTCAAGTGGGCGGCAAAAAATATCAGTTTCTTTTTTCCCGTGGCAAAATCGCCACAACGGCACAACAAATTTACTCAACCCTTTAGGAGTTCTTTCTTATGGAATTAAACGCACTTACTGCGATTTCCCCGATTGATGGTCGTTATCAAGACAAAACAACGGCTTTGCGTACTATTTTTAGCGAATTTGGCTTGCTCAAATTCCGTGTTACAGTCGAAGTTCGTTGGCTACAAAAATTGGCGGCGACTGCAAAAATTCAAGAAGTTCCTTCTTTGTCGCAAAAAGCAAACGATTACCTTGATGAAATTGTAGCGAATTTCAGTTTAGCGGACGCGCAGCGTATCAAAGAAATTGAAAAACTACCAACCACGATGTGAAAGCGGTGGAATACTTTTTGAAAGAAAAAACCACCGCACT
>NZ_PQVI01000065.1:13120-48220 GCF_002921145.1 Avibacterium endocarditidis | reverse complement strand
AGATGTTCGCTAGTGGGTTACGTCCCTGAGCCGATACTTAACATCTTATGAATCGGTTTCCTATTGTTGGTGTGCAAGCTTACCTTGGCGCAAGCCCTGATGTAAGAAGCCTAAAAACGATAACGACTGATTCCCTTGAACCGTAGGGTTCAAGGACCGACCACTCACAACGGCATCTCGGGTTCTTCCATAAAACAATGAACCTCACAACTCGCAATCAACAACGCCAAATTATTCGCCAACAAATTCGTCAAATTACGGCAATCTCTTAGCCCAGCTGAGCAAAACCTTGCTGAACAAAAAATCACTCAACAAGCCCTTGATCTCATGAAAAAAAACAAGCTAAGCATATCGGATTGTATCTTTCGTTTGATGGCGAAATCTCAACAAAACAGGTCATTCAGCAATTATGGAAAAAAAACATCGCTGTTTATCTGCCCATTCTGCATCCTTTTTCAGCTAATAATTTGCTCTTTCTCCGCTATCACCCAAACAGCCCATTGCAAAAAAATAAATTTGGCATCTTAGAGCCCAAATTAGACGTCCGAAATGTTCTCCCAACTAATGAACTTGACATCATATTTACCCCACTTGTCGCCTTTGATAAACAAGGCAACCGCCTTGGAATGGGTGGCGGCTTTTACGACCGCACTTTGCAAAACTGGCAACAAAAAAACTTCCTCCCCATCGGCTTAGCCCACCAATGCCAACAAGTGGACGTATTACCCGTAGAAAGCTGGGATATCCCGTTGTTTGGGGTGTTGGTGGGGTGATAAGTTAATAAAATAATAAGTGCGGTGCAATTTTCACGATTTTTTTCGTTTCGCTCTCGGGTGTGCGGAATCGTAAACCTGTGCTAAATGTTGGAAATCAAGGTGGGTGTAAATTTGTGTGGTAGAAAGATTGCTATGCCCAAGTAGCTCTTGCACGACACGTAAATCAGAGCTGCTTTCAAGCATATGCGTGGCGAAAGAATGGCGTAGTTTATGAGGGTTCAAATGGCTAGATAGCCCTTGTTTAATACCCCACACTTCCATACGTTTCTGGATTGAACGGTGGCTCATTCGGTTACCAAGCTGGCTAACAAACAAGGCATCATCTTTTGGATTAAATAACAACCGCACTTTTAGCCATTGCTGAAGCGCGTGCGAAGCATAGCGCCCAAAAGGCAAAATTCGCTCTTTGTTGCCTTTCCCGATTACACGCACTTCACGTACTCGCAGATTGATGCTATTTAAGTTCAGCCCTTGCAATTCAGATAAACGCAAACCTGAACTATACATTAGCTCTAGCATCGCTTTATCCCGCAAATCGATTGGCTCTTTACTGTCGTTGGCTAATAATTGTTGAACCTGTTCGTTATCCAAATTTTTAGGTAAATGCTTGCCTTGCTTCGGTGCAGATACGCCAACCGCAGGATTCACAGAAAGCTCACCTTGCTGTACAAGAAAGCTCAAAAATTGGCGTAATGCCGATAAGCGCAAGGCTAAACTTTTTCGTGTAAGCCTGCTTTTTGCTTTGCGCTAACACAAAGCGCACCACACTGGGGGTTACCTGCTGCCACTGAGAAATTTCATTTTCCTGCAACAACGCCACCACCGCCTCAAGCTGACGCTGGTAATTGCTCAATGTATGTGGACTTACCTGCCGTTCAATGCGCAGATAATTCCAATAATTATTGAGTTGTTGGTGCATTTCAATTTCTCTATTAAAAACAACGTGAAAAACAAAGTGCGGTAATAATGGATAATTACAACCTAATCACCCCATCATAAATATGCGTGGCATCGCCTGTCATATAAAGTGGGTGGCCTTCGCCTTGCCATTCGATAGTCAAGCTGCCACCGGGAAGATCCACTTGCACTTTGTTATCCAAAAGGCCTTGCATAATGCCCACCGCGGCGGCGGCACAAGCGCCACTGCCACAGGCTTGGGTTTCGCCAGCACCGCGTTCATAAACGCGTAATTTAATGTGGTTACGATTAATCACTTGCATAAAGCCTGCGTTTACGCGTTCAGGAAAACGTTCGTGGCTTTCTAATAGAGGGCCTAATTGCTCTACATTAGCGGTGGTAATGTCTTCCACTTGCACCACGCAATGTGGGTTACCCATAGAAACCGTGCCACATAGCACGGTTTGAATGTCGGTGCGTAAAATGTAGTTTTTCTCGAATTTGTTGGCGATAAATGGGATCTTCGCTGGTTCCCAAATAGGTTCGCCCATATTCACGCGGATCATTCCGTCATCTTGCACCGTTAGGATCATTTTGCCTTTGGCGGTGCTGACTGCGATGTCTTTTTGTTGGTTAGCCCTTTCATTGTCACAAAGCGAGCAAAACATCTCGCACCATTGCCACATTGTGCCACTTCACTGCCGTCAGCGTTGAAAATGCGATAGTGAAAATCCAAATCAGGATCATAAGGTGGCTCAACCACTAAAAGTTGATCAAAGCCAATTCCTGTGTGGCGATCCGCCAATTTTTAATGGTTTCCGTTGGAAAGTAAACATTCTGCGTTACCGCATCCACCACCACAAAATCATTGCCTAATCCGTGCATTTTGGAAAATTGCATTTTTCCGTCCTTATTGAAAATCGTTAATTAGGCGCAATTATAAAGGTGAAGTGAGATTGAGTAAACTCTCCATTAGTGCAACCTATCGTTCTAAAATGATTAATAGATTTTTTTTAAATTTTTTTCATTTTACTCTTGAAATTGCCAAATTAGTCTTCACTTACTTGAACAAGCCAAGCCGTACAAGCTAGGCAACAGAATTTAATATTGAGGAAGAATAGATTATGAATATAGAAAAATTTACTACTAGATTTCAACAAGCCTTGAGTGAGGCACAATCTTTAGCTTTAGGCAAAGATAATCAGTTTATTGAACCAGTGCATTTAATGACCGCACTTTTAAATCAAGAAGGCGGATCTATTGCCCCGATTTTAACCGCCAGTGGCGTGAATGTGGCATTATTCCGCAATGAGCTTAATGCTGAACTCAACCGCTTACCGCAGGTTTCTGGTAACGGTGGTGATGTGCAGATTTCACGCAACTTGGTGAATTTATTAAATTTATGCGACAAGCTCGCACAGCAAAAACAAGATAAATATATTTCATCAGAACTCTTTTTATTAGCCGCGTTAGAAGAAAAAGGCAGCTTAAGCGAAATATTACGCAAGTGCGGTGCAAAAAAAGAGAATTTACAACAAGCGATTGAACAAATTAGAGGAGGTCAGTCAGTGAACGACCAAAACGCAGAAGAAAGCCGTCAGGCATTAGAAAAATATACTATTGATTTAACCGCGCGTGCGGAAAGTGGCAAATTAGATCCTGTGATTGGACGTGATGAAGAAATTCGCCGTACTATTCAAGTGTTACAACGCCGGAGTAAAAATAATCCAGTATTAATTGGTGAGCCAGGTGTTGGTAAAACCGCGATTGTTGAAGGCCTTGCGCAGCGTATTGTAAATGGCGAAGTGCCAGAAGGGTTAAAAAACAAACGCGTACTTTCCCTTGATATGGGCGCATTAATTGCGGGGGCAAAATACCGCGGTGAGTTTGAAGAGCGCTTAAAAGCCGTGCTTAACGAAATCGCCAAAGAAGAAGGGCGTGTGATTTTATTCATTGATGAAATTCATACAATGGTTGGTGCAGGTAAAACTGACGGCGCAATGGACGCAGGTAACTTATTAAAACCTTCCCTTGCACGTGGTGAATTGCACTGTGTGGGCGCCACCACCCTTGATGAATATCGTCAATATATTGAAAAAGATGCCGCACTTGAGCGCCGTTTCCAAAAAGTCTTTGTGGACGAACCAAGTGTTGAAGACACCATCGCTATCTTGCGTGGTTTGAAAGAACGTTATGAAATTCACCATCACGTTCAAATTACAGACCCTGCAATCGTTGCGGCGGCGACACTTTCGCATCGTTATATTTCAGATCGTCAATTACCAGACAAAGCCATTGATTTAATTGACGAAGCGGCATCCAGTATTCGTATGGAAATCGATTCCAAACCGCAACCATTAGATAAATTGGAACGCCGTATTATCCAATTAAAATTGGAGCAACAAGCGTTACAAAAAGAAGACGATAACGCCAGCCGCAAACGCTTAGAAATGCTTGAAAAAGAATTAGCTGAAAAAGAGCGTGAATATGCGGAATTAGAAGAAGTGTGGAAAAGCGAAAAAGCAGCGCTTTCTGGCACACAGCATATTAAAGCAGAATTAGAAAATGCACGCACCCAAATGGAACAAGCGCGCCGCGTGGGCGATTTAAACAAAATGTCTGAATTGCAATACGGACGCATTCCAGAGCTTGAAAAACAACTTGCTCAAGCAGAAAGTGCAGAGGGCAAAGAAATGCACTTGTTACGCTATCGTGTAACTGATGAAGAAATTGCAGAAGTGCTTTCACGTGCCACCGGTATCCCTGTTTCTCGTATGATGGAAGGGGAAAAAGAAAAATTATTGCGTATGGAAAAAGAATTACACAAACGTGTAGTTGGACAAAATGAAGCCGTGGTTGCCGTTGCGAACGCCATTCGCCGTAGCCGTGCGGGATTATCCGATCCAAATCGCCCAATTGGTTCATTCTTATTCTTAGGGCCAACAGGGGTAGGTAAAACTGAATTGTGTAAAACCCTTGCCAACTTCTTGTTTGATGATGAAAACGCAATGGTACGCATTGATATGTCTGAGTTTATGGAAAAACACAGCGTATCTCGCTTAGTGGGCGCACCACCGGGATATGTGGGCTATGAAGAAGGTGGTTACTTAACCGAAGCCGTTCGCCGCCGCCCATACTCTGTGGTGTTATTAGACGAAGTAGAAAAAGCGCACCCAGATGTCTTTAACATCTTATTACAAGTGCTTGATGACGGACGTTTAACTGATGGTCAAGGTCGCACCGTAGATTTCCGTAATACCGTGGTGATTATGACCTCAAACTTAGGTTCAGACTTAATCCAAGGCAATCAAGATCTTGGCTATGAAGGAATGAAAGAAGTGGTAATGTCGGTGGTTAGCCAACACTTCCGCCCTGAGTTTATTAACCGTATTGATGAAACAGTGGTGTTCCACCCATTGGATAAAGAAAATATTTGCACCATCGCGAAAATCCAATTAAAACGTTTAGAAAAACGTATGGAATCACACGGCTACCACTTAGCCTTCACGGATGCAGCGTTAGACTTCATCGGCGAAATTGGTTATGACCCAATTTACGGTGCAAGACCGCTTAAACGTGCGATTCAACAAGAAGTGGAAAACCCACTCGCACAACAAATTCTCTCAGGGGAATTAATCCCAGGGAAAACCATTACCCTTGATTACGTTGATGGTAAAATCACCGCAAGTCAATCGTAATTCTTCCCCAAAAAGCACCGCACTTTCACTTTATTAATGCGGTAATGACAGCCTCGCGAAAGCGAGGCTTTTTGTTTGTCAAAGGGCGGTGCTTTTAGTCATTCTCAGATTAAGCTATAATGCCAGCTACATTTATTTAGCGAAGGAATTAATTATGCAAAATCCAAAAGATGATGTGCTTTATGCCCCTGTTGAGTGGGTTGATCATAGCGAAGGCTATACGGATATTCTTTATCACAAATCCACCGATGGCATTGCCAAAATCACCATTAACCGCCCAGAAGTGCGTAACGCCTTTCGCCCGCAAACGGTGAAAGAAATGATCAATGCGTTTTCTGATGCACGTTTTGACGAAAATATTGGCGTGATCGTGCTAACAGGACAAGGGGAAAAAGCCTTCTGCTCAGGCGGCGATCAAAAAGTGCGTGGCGATTACGGCGGTTACAAAGATGACGCAGGCGTACATCACCTAAACGTATTGGATTTTCAGCGTGATATTCGTAGCTGCCCGAAACCTGTGGTGGCAATGGTGGCAGGTTATGCTATCGGTGGCGGCCACGTTTTACATATGCTTTGCGATCTGACCATTGCAGCGGAAAATGCCATTTTCGGTCAAACAGGCCCGAAAGTGGGATCATTCGATGGCGGTTGGGGTGCAAGCTATATGGCGCGCATTGTAGGGCAGAAAAAAGCCCGTGAAATTTGGTTCTTATGCCGTCAATACAACGCCCAAGAAGCCTTAGAGATGGGCTTGGTGAACACCGTTGTGCCTTACGCAGAGTTAGAAAAAGAAACCGTGCGTTGGTGTCGTGAAATGTTGCGTAACAGCCCAATCGCCCTGCGTTGCTTGAAAGCTGCCTTAAACGCCGATTGCGACGGACAAGCAGGCTTACAAGAACTAGCTGGCAATGCCACAATGCTGTTCTATATGACGGAAGAAGGGCAAGAGGGTCGTAACGCCTTCAACGAAAAACGCGCCCCAGATTTCGCGAAGTTTAAGCGTAACCCATAAGCAAAAGTGCGGTCAAAAAATCACAGTGTTTTTTGACCGCACTTTGGTTTTCATTCATCTTTTAATTTTATCGCCTTAACATCAGGAAAAAGCATCAGGAAAAAGAATGAAACAGGAAATTCGCTGGCAACAACGTTTACAAAATTATCAACGTGCATTGGCTCAACTTTCGGAATTTATTCAGCAGCCGAGTTTAAATAAATTTGAACAGCAAGGTTTGGTGCAGTGTTTTGAATATAACTATGAACTGGCTTGGCGAGTGATGAAAGATTATTTGACCTATCAAGGCATTAGCGATATTCAAGGCAGCCGAGATGCGATTCGCAAAGCCTTTCAGATCGGGCTAATCACTGATGGGCAAGATTGGTTGGATATGGTGAATGATCGTATTTTATCCGTGCATAGCTACAACGAAGCAACCGCCGCCCAAATTAGCGAAAAAATTTACCGCACTTACTACCCGCTCTTTTGCCAATTTGAACAAGAAATGGTCGCGTTATGTCAGGACAATCAGGAAAATTTGGTTTAAGTGAACGCACACTTTGCGATTTAACCCGTCTGTTTCAAGCTCACCCAGAGATCGAACAGGTGATTATTTATGGCTCGCGGGCAAAAGGCACACAGCGGGCGGGGTCAGATATTGATCTCACCTTAGTGGGAGAACAGCTTTCAGAAAGCACATTAAATCATTTATTCGGTGAGTTACAAGAATCGGATATTCCCTACTTAGTGGATTTATCGCTGTATCACCAGCTCACGCACCGCGATCTCATTCAGCATATCCAACAAGTGGGGCAAGTGATTTATCAAAAGAAGGAGCAAAATGCCTAATGCAAACTATTTCACTTAAAAAACTCGTGTTATTTTGGACGGGAGTGGTTGGTCTGAATGCGGCGTTGTGCTTTTTCTTCGGGCTATTGGTGGCGAGTGATGTGATGTCTGTACTCGGAATGGTAGTGGGGGTGTTGTGCTTTATCGCTTTTTACACCTTTGTCGATTATCAATTACTTCGCCGTAATCAATTACAATGGCACAAGGCATTGCGTCAAAGTAGTTGGCTGAAAGCCCTGTTGCAAGGTACGGTATTTTTCCATTTTTCTATCGAATTTTTTTGTGGCTTCCTTGCCTTAGCCGTGCTGGAAGGCTTTTTCAAAGGGCTGATTCCCCCCTTTTGGCATAGTTTATTTGCGACACTCATCACGGGCTTGTTGCTTTCTTTTATCCTTTTGCTCATCAGCGTTCTGCTGATTGTCATTAAAAAAATTTGCCTGTAACCCCCATACTCAAGGAGAAACATAATGCGTTCTTATCAACTTTATCGTTACCAAATTCCGATGGATTCCCAAGTGGTGCTGCGCAATCGCTTTTTGAAATTGCGTGAAGGGTTGCTAGTGCAAATTCGTTGTGGCGAACACGAGGGGTGGGGGGAAATTGCTCCACTGCCTGAATTTAGCCAAGAAACTCTTGAACAGGCAGAAGCCCAAGCCAAGCAGTGGCTAAAAGATTGGGACGTGGCACGCAGTCAAAATCAAAAATTATCCCTTGAGGGGCTTTATCCTTCCGTGGCGTTTGGGCTAAGTTGTGCCTTGGCAGAAATGAAAGGCGAATTGCCGGAGCAAGGAAATTACCGCACAGCGCCCCTTTGCTATGGCGATCCTGATGAGCTTTATGCAGAGCTAGATCAGCTCGAAGGGGAAAAAGTAGCAAAAATTAAAGTAGGGTTATATGAGGCAAATCGTGATGGCTTAATCGCGGATATGTTTTTAGAAGCCATTCCCGATTTAAAACTTCGTTTAGATGCCAACCGTGCTTGGACACCAGCGAAAGCGCAGCTGTTTGCCAAATATATTAAGCCTGAACATCGTAGGCGTATTCAATTTTTGGAAGAGCCTTGCAAAACCCCTGAAGAAAGCCGTCAGTTCGCCGCTGAAACAGGCATTGCTATCGCGTGGGACGAAAGCGTGCGCGAGCCAAATTTTCAAGTGAAAAAAGAACCGCACTTAGCGGCGATTATTATTAAACCGACTCTAGTGGGCAGCCTTGCGCGTTGTGTTGAACTGATTGAACAGGCCCATCAACAAGGCATTATGGCGGTGATCAGCTCATCTTTAGAAAGCAGTTTTGGGTTAACCCAACTGGCTCGCATTGCACAGCGTTACACGCCAGATACCACGCCGGGCTTGGATACGTTAGATCTTATGCAATATCAGCTTATTCGCCCGTGGCAAGGTTCAACGTTACCATTATTGGAACTGAACAGCGAAAATATCGTCAAAGTGAATATGGATTAAAATTTGCATTGGTTCGACCAGCCATAAGGCAACGGCAATTTTTAGAAAAATCATTATAATGCAACAAGTTAAAGGGAAAAGGATTAATTATGTCAGCATCTGCACGAATTTTGTTACTTAATGGCCCGAATTTGAATATGCTAGGCAAACGTGAGCCAAAGCATTATGGCAGTCTTTCTTTGCCCGCCATTGAGCAACGAATGCAGGATCTTGCAGCCGCACATCAAATTGAATTAACCTGCTTTCAAGCGAACAGCGAAGAAAAATTGATCGATAAAATTCATCAAAGTTTCCAACAGGTGGATTTTATTATTATTAATCCCGCGGCTTATACGCACACCAGTGTTGCGCTGCGTGATGCTTTGCTGGCTGTCGCTATTCCTTTTGTGGAAGTGCATTTGTCTAATGTGCATAAACGTGAGCCGTTCCGTCATCATTCTTATTTTAGTGATGTGGCAGAAGGCGTGATTTGCGGATTAGGTGCGCAAGGCTATGAATTTGCTTTCCATTATGCGCGACAATATTTAGCAAATAAGGCATAATTTGCCGAAAATTTCGCGAAATTGACAGAATTTTATCGCAAAAAGGATCGTTTTCAGGTAATCTTTGCCACGGAAATTTAAGTTTAAAAACCACCGCACTTTGTGTTAGCCATAAAGTGCGGTGAAAAATATTCACATTTTAGGAAAAAACTATGGATATTCGTAAAATTAAAAAACTCATCGAATTAGTTGAAGAATCAGGCATTATGGAGCTTGAAATTTCTGAAGGCGAGGAATCTGTTCGCATTAATCGTGGTTCACCTTCAGCCACTGCGGTGCAATATACCGTACCAAGTGTTGCCCCTGTTGCACAGCCTACAACCCCAGCAGTTACACAACCAACCCCAGTAGCAGAAGTGCCAGCGGTTACGGAAGTATCAGGTCATCAAGTGCGTTCACCAATGGTGGGAACGTTCTATCGCAGCCCAAGCCCAGATGCCAAACCATTTGTTGAAGTGGGACAGACCGTGAAAGTGGGCGATGCCCTTTGTATTGTTGAAGCAATGAAAATGATGAACCGCATTGAAGCTGACAAAGCAGGTGTGGTAAAAGCGATCTTAATTAATGACGGTGAACCGGTTGAGTTTGACGAGCCGTTAATCGTTATCGAATAATTCATTTCTATTTAGGCGGAGCGCGGCTTCGCCTTACAATTCTAAGAGATAATTCTTATGCTAGAAAAAGTTGTTATTGCCAATCGTGGAGAAATTGCGTTACGCATTTTGCGTGCTTGTAAAGAGCTAGGCATTAAAACTGTGGCGGTGCATTCCACCGCTGATCGCGATCTCAAACACGTTTTATTGGCAGATCAAACCGTTTGTATTGGCCCCGCGCCTTCAACCAAAAGTTATTTGAATATCCCTGCGATTATTGCTGCGGCAGAAGTGACAGGCGCGGACGCAGTTCACCCAGGTTATGGCTTTTTGTCTGAAAATGCTGATTTTGCCGAGCAAGTGGAACGCTCAGGCTTCACCTTTATTGGCCCTACTGCGGACGTAATCCGTTTAATGGGGGATAAAGTGTCTGCCATTAACGCAATGAAAAAAGCCGGCGTGCCTTGCGTACCGGGTTCAGATGGCCCTGTTGGCAGCGATATGAAGAAAACAAGAAATCGCTAAACGCATTGGGTATCCTGTGATCATCAAAGCCTCTGGCGGCGGCGGCGGTCGTGGTATGCGCGTGGTGCGTGATGAAAATTCTTTAGAAGAATCCATCGCGATGACCAAAGCGGAAGCCAAAGCGGCATTTAACAACGATATGGTTTATATGGAAAAATATTTAGAAAATCCACGCCATATTGAAATCCAAGTGTTAGCAGATACGCACGGCAATGCGGTTTATTTAGCAGAGCGCGATTGTTCAATGCAACGCCGTCATCAAAAAGTGGTGGAAGAAGCGCCAGCACCAGGTATTACCGAAGAAATGCGCCGTGATATTGGTTCACGTTGTGCTAAAGCCTGTGTGGAAATTGGCTATCGTGGTGCGGGGACATTTGAATTCTTATATGAAAACGGTGAGTTTTACTTCATCGAAATGAACACCCGTATTCAAGTAGAACACCCTGTAACTGAGATGATTACCGGCGTGGATTTGGTGAAAGAGCAATTATTAATCGCTTCAGGCCTACCGCTTTCTATCAAACAAGAAGACATTAAAGTGCGCGGCCACGCCATTGAATGTCGTATCAATGCGGAAGATCCGAAGAGCTTCTTACCTTCACCAGGTAAAATCGAACATTTACACGCACCGGGTGGTTTAGGCGTGCGTTGGGATTCGCATATTTACACAGGATACAGCGTGCCACCGCATTATGATTCAATGATTGCCAAATTAATCACCTATGGGGATACCCGTGAAGTGGCCATTCGCCGTATGCAAAATGCCTTGGCTGAAACCATTATCAGCGGAATTAAAACCAATATTCCATTGCACGAATTGATCCTATCCGATGAAAACTTCCAAAACGGTGGCACAAATATCCACTATTTGGAGAAGAAATTAGGAATGCACGATTAATTGCATTATTTGATCGAAAGGCGTTTTAGATAACGCCTTTTTTATTGCGGCATTTTTTCTTTATTTTGTATAAAAGAGCGGTGCAAAATTGTGAAATTATTTTGGCGAGAAATATTCCTAGCAATCTCTTTTCTTGCTCAAAAGCAATAACGATTAACCGACAATTTTCAACATATTTAAGGTGATTTTTGTCGATATATTTTGCTAAGATTAGACGCGGGCGAACAACGAGGTTCGCCCTCGATTTTGCTAGCAATAAAGGTGAAAAATACAGGAGTGCAACTCACACTATGAAACAACATTCTCGTTATCAGCAAGCGACAAAAGAAGCGCGTTGGGCATTTGGCTTGACCTTGCTTTATGTTCTGGGCTGGTGTTTATGTGCTTATTTGCCAAAAGGGCAGCAAGGGCCTTTGGGCTTTCCGCTTTGGTTTGAGCTAGCCTGTATTTATTTGCCCGTGCTATTTATTGTGGTGGCTTATTGGGTGGTAAAAATCGTCTATCAAGAGATTGATTTAGAAAATATTGAGCCAGAAAACAAGGACACTGAGCAAGGACGTTAAATAAGGATATTGGAACAATGAATCTTGGCATTATTTTCCCCCTAGTGATTTATCTTGCCTTTGTGTTTGGCGCGGCGATTTATGCTTATACAAAACGTTCCAAAGGGGATTTTTTAACAGAATATTATGTGGGTAACCGCTCAATGACCGGCTTTGTGCTAGCGATGACCACTGCTTCCACCTATGCCAGTGCTAGCTCTTTTGTGGGCGGCCCAGGTGCGGCGTATAAATTTGGCTTAGGCTGGGTGTTGCTTGCAATGATTCAAGTGCCTGCGGTATGGCTGGCATTAGGCGTGCTTGGGAAAAAGTTCGCCTTGCTCTCGCGTGAAAGTAAAGCCTTAACGATCAATGACTTATTGCTTTATCGTTACAAAAATAAATATTTGGTTTGGATTTCTTGTATCGCCTTGCTCATCGCCTTTTTTGCCGCAATGACGGTGCAATTTATCGGTGGTGCGCGCTTGTTAGAAACTACCATTGGCATTAGCTATACCAATGCGCTACTGATTTTTGCCGTTACCGTGGGGCTTTACACCTTTATTGGCGGATTTCGTGCCGTGGTGCTAACCGATACCATTCAAGGAATGGTGATGATTCTTGGCACGATCATTTTGCTCGGCGCGACCATTTATGCTGCAGGCGGAGTAGAAAGTGCGGTGCAAAAACTTAACGAAATTGATCCGCACTTAACTAGCCCTTATGGGCCAAATGATATGTTCGGCTTTCAGTTTATGGCCTCTTTCTGGATTTTAGTCTGCTTTGGCGTGGTAGGCCTGCCACACACTGCGGTGCGTTGTATGGCGTTTAAAGACAGCAAAGCCTTGCATAACGGAATGTTAATCGGCACAGTGGTACTGGCTTTAGTGATGCTGGGTATGCACCTTTCGGGAGCATTAGGGCGTGCTATTCTGCCTACCTTAGAGGTGCCAGATCAGGTGATCCCAACCTTAATGTTGCAAGTGCTACCGCCGATTGTGGCAGGGATTTTCCTTGCTGCGCCAATGTCTGCCATTATGTCCACCATTGACGCGCAACTGATTCAATCATCATCAATTTTTGTGAAGGATTTATATCTCAGCGCCAAGCCAGCAATGGCACAAAATCAGAAAAAATTAGCTGGATTTCTTCAATAATCACGCTAATTTTGACCGCACTTTTGATCTTAGCTGCGTTAAATCCACCCCAAATGATCATCTGGCTCAACCTTTTCGCCTTTGGGGGCTTGGAAGCTGCCTTTTTATGGGTAATCGTGCTGGGGCTATATTGGCAAAAAGCTAATGCCGTTGGCGCAATTTGCTCAATGGTGGTGGGCTTGGGCAGCTATGTGGGCTTAACGGCCGCAAGTATTAAACTGTTTGATTTTCACGCCATTGTGCCGTCTTTATTGTTTGGCTTAATTGCCTTTTTGATCGGCAACAAATTTGGTGAAAACGCAACAAAATAAACTAAGAAGGAAAAATTATGGCTTGGGTTCAAATCCGCATTAATAGTACTAATCAACAAGCGGAAACGATCAGTGATTATTTAGAAGAAATCGGTTCAGTTTCGGTAACCTTTATGGATAGCCAAGACACCCCGATTTTTGAACCGCTCCCTGGGGAAACCCGTCTGTGGGGCAACACCGATGTTATCGCCTTATTTGACGCGGAAACCGATATGCAACAAATTGTCAGCTTGCTGAAAAGTGCGGGGCATTTAAGCGAAGAAACCGCTTATAAAATTGAACAAATTGAAGATAAAGATTGGGAACGTGAATGGATGGATAATTTCCACCCAATGCAGTTTGGCAAACGCTTATGGATTTGCCCAAGCTGGCGTGAAGTGCCTGATGAAAATGCGGTGAACGTGATGCTCGATCCCGGCTTGGCTTTTGGAACTGGCACGCACCCCACCACCGCACTCTGTTTAGAATGGCTCGATAGCTTAGATTTGAATGGCAAAACAGTCATTGATTTTGGCTGTGGATCGGGGATTTTAGCGATCGCTGCGTTGAAATTAGGGGCGAAAAGTGCCATCGGCATTGATATTGATCCGCAAGCTATTTTAGCCAGCCGCAACAACGCAGAACAAAATGGCGTGAGCGATCGCCTACAACTCTTTTTAGCCAAAGATGCACCGCAAGATCTGCAAGCAGATGTGGTGGTGGCCAATATCTTAGCTGGGCCATTAAAAGAACTCGCACCAACCATCAGCCAGCTCGTAAAAAAACAAGGTAAACTCGGGTTATCAGGCATTTTAGAAAGCCAAGCACAATCTGTTTGCGAAGCCTATCAAGAGCAATTTTCCCTTGATCCCGTGGCAATCCGCGAAGAGTGGTGTCGTATTGCAGGAAAGCATAAATAGGGTTTAAGCGCTAAAATCCCTTTTTAGCGCTGCTTTTTCTATGCGAGAAAGTAAGGTTAAAAAACAAAACTTAAATTAAATTGTAATTCAGTTTGCTTATAAGAATAAAGCCAATCTACATTACTACGATTATGTGTTCTTTTAACGATTACATTAGGTGTTACCCTTCTATAAAACACATTGGGAAAAGCCAAAATCGCTTGATAAATGAATTGATTATCTTTTCTTTGCGTTTCTAAAATAGCATTGTGCTGCAAATAGCGGGTATTTTTTATCGAAGCAAGTAAGGTCAGATTTATTTTGTCATTAAATTGATGATAAAGTCCGAATCTCGCCCCAAGCATTTGATAGCCATTTGTTTTATCTTTAACTTTGCGGTATATCCCATCTACTCCCGTAAATAATGTAGTGTTATTGGTAGGCGTGTAATACCAGCTGGCATATAAAGAAGAAATGTCCGCTTTATCTATCGCACTGTAACCAGCGTTATAAAACAAATGTTTTTGTTCAAATTGCACATTGAGAAAATGTTTTTTAAAAAGAGATTGCATCCATTCTAAATGCCCCCCAAAAGCGTGATAATAACGCTGATTGGCATACCATTCATATTCAAAAAGTGGAGCAATAATGAGCTCTTTTTTCGCATTTTGAAAAGCATATCCAATATAAGTTTTAAATGTGGTATCATTATATTGTCGAGCCGTTGGATAATATTGTCCTTCACTATTGAAATAAATATTTATTCCGTGATGTCCCATTAAATTAAATTTTTTATTTAAGCTGAGTTCATATCCCCAACCTTTTGCGTTAATCGCTTTAGGGGCCGCACGTTCAACGACGCAAGTTGTGCCAGAAAATAACAGACAGCGATAATGTTCTGAGGATTGATTGATATTTTTTTGATAGCGATACCCCACACGTAATCCACCGTGCCATTGCTCTCGCTCTTTTAAAATTTGTAAATATTCCTTTAATAATGTGCTCACTTCATTGGGTAATGGCATTTGAACAAACTGAGAAAACAGTTTACTGGCTTCTTTATTCTTTTTATTTTCAAATAGAATGCGTGCTAAATCTAATTGTCCCCGTAAAAAATCAGGTTCAGATTGTAATAATTTTTGATATTCAGTTTCCGCCTTAGCTAACTCTCCACGTTGACGGGCGAGTGCTCCTTGAGCAAACCATACAAGTTCTTTTTTATGTTGGGGAAATTGGCGATATTGCAGTAAAAATTTTTCTGCATAATGCCAAAGTTGCTGATTTACCGCAATATAAAGGGCTTGCCCGACATCGGCTTCAGTATTTGCCACAGAAAAAGATTGTCCATCTAAGGTGATTTCATTTTCTTGCTGGTTTGCGGTAGTGAATAATGCTGCTTCTTTTTGTTGTTGATTGATTTTTTGTTGCGAGTCTTGCCATAGTTGCAGAGATTGTTCTGCATTTTCATCTGCATAGCTTGGCAAAGCTGTAAGAAAGGCAACGCCCAACAAAATTAAAACATATTTTTTCATAGGCTATAACATCTAATATAAATAGGAAAAAGGGGGAAGGCCCCCTATGAATTTATTTATTTTTGCTACCACCAAAGGCAGTGTCATATTTGTGATCTGTAAATTTAGCATAACCTGCTAACGTCGCAGCATCTTTACCAAAGAAATGTCCTTGGCTTGTTCCATCAACTACGCCATTTGCTTTGGCAGAACCTGAGAAACTAGCATCTGATTTTATTTTGGCATTAACTTCTACTGTTAAATCTTGACGTGAAATATCCCCTTTTAAGGTTTTATTTCTAAAGTCAGCGGTAAACTGCCCTTTTAACACCCCTTTATTAAGATCATTGTTGTTATTGATACCTGTTACAGTATAAGTGGCTTTACCACCTTTTGGTAAGGCAACGGTTTTATCATTTCCCGCATAATACACCACGCGATCTTTTGTCGCATCGGCATCACGCGCCACCCATTCGCCATAATACAGCTCTTGCTCACCCACTTTTTTGAACGCAAAGTTGCCAAGTTTATTATGGAATCCAGGTACCCAGCTTGGCATATTGTTCATTTTGAGCACAACTACGCCATCATTATCAATACCACCAAAAGCACGCATCCATTGGGTGTTTTTGGTAATTTTAGTTAAGGATTTAAAGCTCGTCACTTTAGAGCTGACACCTTTAACTTCCACACCAGGTAACCCTCCTTCATCAGAATGGAACCAACCATTATGTGCAGCAGATTCGTTGGATACCAATAATCCAGCATTACCATTAGAAATGCCTGAAGTGACGGCTCCTTGAGCAGTGAGGCAAGCCAATAAGGTCACACTAAGTGCGGTCATTTTTAAAGAAATATTTTTCATACTCTTTTCCTTTTTGAGAATGGGGATGTTCCCCGTTTTATTGGCATCATTACGATGCATTTTGGTCATTTCCCTGTTGTGTGAGAGCGAAGGGAAATGACCGCCTTTTTAATCCCAGCCAAAGCTGAAATTAAAATTTCGCCGTTAACCTCAATTTAAATGTCCGTCCTGGTGCAGGGATCATTGAACGTGTCATTGGGTCAAGATAATAACGATCGGTTAAATTGGTGCCCGTGAATTCGACGGTTAAATTCGGTGAAAATTGATATTTAATATAAGCATCTACCACTAATACGGGTTGCCAATACATCGGTCTGTTCCAACCTAAGTCAATTTTTTCATTTGTAGAGAGGCTTTCATTGAGTTCAAATAATCTTGCTTCTTGTTTATTGACCGCTTTACTGTGGTAAAGCCAACGGCTACCAATTTCTAATTTACGATCAAAGAAACGTCCACCGAGATTAGCGGTAATGGAATATTTAGGTTGTAATTGGGTGCGTAAATAACCCCAAGGGAAGCCACCAGTCATACAATGTGGCACGCGCATTGCGATAGGATCCATTTCCACTGCCATATCCGCATCACAGACTTTATTTTTAAGGTTATAAGCTATACCTAAATCAGCAAAATAATCACTGTTATCATAGCGGGCTTGAAGTTCTATGCCATCAACAACCCGTTTATCTAATTGAACAAAACGGAAATCTGTATTACGGTCGATGACATTTTTAGTGACATTGTGATAATAGCTGAGTTTTACATCTGCTTTGGTTGGTGTATTAAATAAGGAGCTAAAATCATAGGAATAGCCCACCTCAATATTTTTAGCGCGCTCAGGTTTTAAGCGGGCATCTTTGAAACGGGCATTGGTATCAGCACTGGCGGAAAAACCAACAGTATCTTCAAAAATACTTGGCATACGAGCATATTGCGTATAACGAAGATACACTCTGGAATTATCCGTTAAAAATGCCGTTGCAGAAAAAGCAGGAGCAAAAGCGTGAGCACGACGTTTTTCCACTTTTTTTAATTTATCGCTTTCTTTTAAATTCTACATAATGGTGCCCTAAGCTAATATTTGTATATTTATCTGTAACATCACCTGTCACTGGATGAATCACTTTTTCATTTTTATGTTCCGTTATAAAAAGGGTTATCTTCTTTATGTAAACGCCCATCAGAATGATAAAGCCATTCAACTTGATGATCTTTTATAGTTCCATCATCATCTATTATTCCGTATTTCTCTTCCATTTTTGTGAGTGGAGAAAAATAGTTGTCCCAGCATTTCTCATCGTCATCATCACAGCCGTTGGAATCCATATTTTGACTATCATAAAGCTCATTTTCTACTTTTTTATACGCCAAATAGATATCTTTATCTACCACTATGTCATATTTAAAGCTTTTTCCTATGGAAATTTGTCTAGGGCGAGTTGGATTATCTTCATAAGGTTTATAAAGTCCCCCTGATTTAACCAATCTATCTAAATAATCATCATAAGACCAATATTCATTATAACGAGCCCCAGCGGTCAGCATTAACCAATTAGTTGGGCGATAGTTAAAATTAAAGGCGATATCCCACTCTTGACGGCGCCCCATTCTTGCAGGACTTTCATAGGTGCTATTTGGGTTAGGTTTTGATTTTAGGTGATCACTGGTGAGACGTTCTTTTTGAAATGAGCCAGAAAGGGTTAAATCCAATTTATCGGTTAAATGCATTTGATTGCTGAGGTTAAATCCTCTTCTTGTATTATACGCATTAGATTGTGCTGCATTGACAAAATTATATTTACCATTGGTATTCGGGTGCGTTTTGCTCCATTCCGCATGTTCGGCTTTCATACAATTTAAATCAAATTGATTCATAAACTCATCTGGCGTGGAGTTAGCAAGATCCTCCTCACTCATTGGTCTATAGCATTTTTGCATTGCAATCCCCATAAATTCATTATCTAGCTCATTTGGTTCCCGTGGATTACCGCCAGAGGTATTGGTATCGCTAATGGTGCGTGTGTACCATATCCCCGCTTTTAAATTAATCAATGGGTTATCGGGGTTGTAATGATAATCAGCATTAAAGGCGTGCTGTGTCACTGTAGCTAAAGGCCATTGAGGCACACGGTCATAAAATTTCGAAAAATCTAAACGAGAAGGCATAATCTCACCATAAGTCATTTTAGTATGGCGATAGCCCAGTTTGAGTTCTTGTTTATCCGTAAACCGCCAAGTGTTCTTTAGTAAATAAGACTCCATTGTACTCGAGGTATTCGGGATTTCGGTATGGGGGCGATAAATCGAGGCAGCAAAAGGTAAATTCGGCTCCATTTGTTTAAACTCACGTCCCGATTTTTCATCAAGGCTCCCTTCGTAACGATGAGAACCACCTTGCCCAGATAGATAATTGCCCTTACTGCGATAACTATAAGCGGCTAGCAGATCAAATTTTTCTTCACGTAACCCAACAGCTAAACGCATGGCATTATCTTTGCCCCATTCTCCTTTAGTTTTAGGCTTAACCAAGGTAGTAGGAAGAAAATCCCCAGGAAAAGGATCATACATACGAGAGTCTTCACCTAAATGCAGGTTATTAGGATGTTCTTTTACTGAGTTATTGCTGGTCTCAAGTTTTAATTCAGTACTGATTTTTTGATTGGGCGCCACAATATCATCAACATCAATAGTACGCATTTTAACCGTCCCACCAATGCCACTTGCCGTTCCTGCCGCTAACGCTGGCCCTTTTTCAAGGGTAATGCCACCAATTAAATTCGGATCAAGATAATTTCGATTATTTGCCCCGTTATAACCGCGCCAAGTTGTAATCGCCTGCTCTGTGCCATCAATCGTTACAGGAATACGCCCTTGTCCTTGCACGCCACGAATATTTGGATCAACGGCACCACTATTGCGTGCATCACCACTGTACACCCCATTAAAAGCTTGAAACAGATCCGCAGGAGCTGCCCCTTTATAGCGTTCCACGGTTTCTTTATCAGAATACATATTGGTGATATTATGAAGATAAACCTCATCTTTTTTCTGCTCCGCTTGAACTTCAGCGTTGCTTTTAACGACAATCGTATCCAATTCTGCTGCATTCGTGACGGTATTTAGGCAGGCGGATAACGCCAAGGATACATAGCATTTTTGAAATTTCATTATTAACCCCCTAATACAAATAAAAATGATTCGCATTAAAATATGGATAATAAATAATAATATTTCAAAATACAAATAAATACTGAAAAATAGTTATAAATTCGTTAGTGACTATTGACACTTGCAAATTATCGCCTTGATTTGTCGCCTTTCTGCACAATTAATAGACCTAGGTCAAAACAATTAAAAAAATTCCTTTTTGTATAAAAATTATGCTTTGCAAATAACAGAAAAGTGCGTATTATAGCACGCCTTGCCCATTGGGGCTGGCGATAGATTGTGTGTTAAAAGGTAGTAACTTGTTAGGGGTAGCGCAGTGCGAATTGGTGATTATCAATTAAAAAACCGTATTTTGCTTGCGCCAATGGCAGGGATTACCGACCAACCTTTTAGACGCCTTTGTGCGAACTATGGGGCAGGATTGACCTTTTCAGAAATGATGGCAAGCAATCCGCGCGTATGGCATACAGAAAAATCGAAACAACGTCTTGCTTATCATCAAGATGTAGGCATTAACGCTGTGCAAATTGCTGGATCTGATCCGCAGGAAATGGCACAAGCCGCGCAAGTGAATGTGGGCTATGGGGCAGAAATTATTGACATCAATATGGGCTGTCCTGCAAAGAGGTAAATCGTAAATTGGCAGGTTCTGCCCTTTTACAATATCCTGATTTAGTGCAACAAATTCTTGAAGCAGTGGTGCGTGCTGTGGACGTGCCTGTAACACTAAAAATTAGAACAGGCTGGGATCGACAAAATCGAAACTGCGTGGAAATCGCGAAAATTGCCGAACAAGCAGGTGTACAAGCGCTCACCATTCACGGGCGAACTCGTGAATGTTTATTTGAGGGCGAAGCCGAGTACGACAACATTAAAGCGGTGAAACAGCAGGTTTCTATTCCAGTGATTGCCAATGGTGATATTACATCGGCACAAAAAGCCCAAGCGGTGCTTGATTACACCGGTGCTGATGCAATAATGATTGGGCGTGGTGCGCTAGGTCAGCCGTGGATTTTTCAATCTGTGGCTGGGCTAGTGGAAAACGGCTCAACAACTTCAACACCAAGTTTACAAGAAAAGTGCGGTGTTATTTTGCGACATATTCAAGAACTTCACCAATTTTATGGCGAAGAAAAGGGGTATCGCATTGCACGCAAGCACGTTGCTTGGTATTTACAGGGAATTCAACCTAATTCCAGTTTTAGACAGACTTTTAATGCCATTACCAATGCGAAAGCGCAAATAACGGCATTGGAAGAATTTTTAATTTGATTTTATTGGATAAAGACAACAATGTTAGAACAACAACGTAATCCAGCTGAAGCTCTGACTGTTTCAGTATTAAATTCACAATCTCAAGTAACAAACAAACCACTTCGTGATTCTGTGAAACAAGCGATCAGAAATTATTTAGCTCAATTAGATGGTCAAGATGTGGACGATCTTTATGAATTAGTTTTATCGGAAGTTGAACACCCTATGCTCGATATGATTATGCAATATACTCGCGGTAATCAAACTCGTGCAGCAACAATGCTTGGCATTAACCGTGGCACATTACGCAAAAAATTAAAAAAATACGGTATGGGCTGATAATTTCAGATTCTGAATAAAATTACACCGCACTTAATAAATAAAGTGCGGTGTTTTTTTGCGACATTTTTCTCTCTAGAAATAGCGAAGAAAAAGCCGATGATTGCTCATCGGCTTTATTTAATAAAACTTTTCACCGCACCTTAGTTGTACAGTGATGCCCTCATTATTCTGATTTCAAGCGATGTAAAAAGGCTTTGGTACGTTCGTGTTTAGGGTGAGCGAACAATTCTTGCGGTGAGCCTTGTTCCACAATCACCCCACCGTCCATTACCACCACCACATCTGCCACATCTAGTGCAAATTTGATTTCGTGGGTAACCACCACCATTGTCCAGCCTTCGTTAGCGAGTTCCTTCATCGTGTTTAACACATCTTGCACTAATTCAGGATCAAGCGCAGAAGTTGGCTCATCAAATAGCATTAGTTCAGGCTGAATGGCAAGGGCGCGAGCAATGCCGACACGCTGTTGCTGGCCGCCTGAAAGTTGGTAAGGGTAAAGATCTTTCTTATCTAACAAGCCCACTTTCGCAAGCAACGCTTCCGCTTCTTGACGCACAATTTTCGCATCGCGCTTTTGCACTTGCACAGGACCTTCCATAATATTTTCCAACGCGGTTTTGTGCGGAAATAGGTTGTATTGTTGGAACACCATTCCTGATTTACGGCGTAATGGCAGGATTTTTTTCTGAATATCAGGGCTGGCAAAATCCACATAAAGCGGATTTTTTTCAGCAAAATCAATCGTGCCTTTTTCGGGTAATTCTAAGGCATTCAAACAACGTAAAAACGTGGTTTTTCCCGAACCAGAAGGCCCCAGAATCACCACCACTTCGCCTTTATGAATATCCAGATCAACCCCTTTTAAAACCGGATTATCAGCAAAGGTTTTATGAATATTGCGTACTTTGATCATTGCCTTCCCCTATCGTGCCACATAGCGATCTAAACGTTTTTCTACCCGCGCTTGAATGATAAACAGCACGAAACAGAAACACCAATACACCAAACCTGCTTCAATATACACAGGCAAGAAATCGTAAGATGAATTGGCAATTTGTTGCGCCACGCGGAACATTTCAGTTACGGTTACCACAGAAGCCAAAGAGGTATCTTTAAACAAGCCGATAAAACTATTGCTCAGCGGCGGAACGGCAACACGGAAAGCTTGCGGGGCAATAATGCGGCGGAAAGTTTGCATATAAGTCATACCGATGGTATAGCCCGCTTCCCATTGTCCTTTCGGCACAGATTGAATGGCCGCACGCACGGTTTCTGAACCGTAAGCCCCCACATTGAGGGAAAAGCCAATAATCGCCGCAGGAATGGGATCGATAAACACGCCCAGCGCTGGCAAGCCGTAAAATACCACAGAAATTTGCACCAACATTGGCGTACCGCGAATAATCGAAATATAGACTTTCGCAATCGCCAACAAAATACGGTGCAACCAGCCATTGACAGGGGTAACGCGTAATAACGCCACGCCCACCGCGATAATCATTCCAAAAAAGAAAGAAACAACAGCAAGCGGTATTGAAACCAATACCGCTGCTTTAACCATTGGGAGAAAACCATTTATCACCAGCTCAGCACGAGCATCGGTCATAAAGGGTAAGGAAGCTAAGAAATTATTTAACACTGATATCTTTACCGAAGAATTGTTCACCAAGTTTTTTCAATGTGCCGTCATTACGAAGTTCTTCAATGGCTGCACTAATTTTCGCCAGTGCTTCCTCGTTGCCTTTATTTACAACGAAGCCCGCCCCCACTTTGTCTGCGGATTCCCAAAATGGTTTTAAGCCTGAATTTGGGTTTTTCTTCAAATAATCCAATAAGGCTAAAGAATCATTAAAGGTTACATCAGCACGTTTTTGTTGAATTAGCAATAAGCCTTGTGCCATTCCATCAATCGGCACAATTTCTGCACCGTATTTCACTGCAAGCTCACCATAGTTTGAGCTGAGGGTTTGTGCTGCTTTTAAGCCTTTCACATCTTCTACTTTGTGAAGACGATTTTCATCTTGGCGAGCCAATAACATCGCACCAGACCAACTATAAGGCTCAGATTTATCAAAGGTTGCTTGGCGTTCTGGGGTGGTGAGTGCCACTTGGTTTGCTACAAGGTCAAAGCGTCCGCCTTTTAAGCCCGCAAGCATTGCGTCCCATTGGGTTTCTTTAAAATCAACAGTTACACCGAGTTTTTCCGCAACGGCACGGGTAACTTCCACATCATAGCCCGTTAATTTACCGCTGGCATCGTGGTAAGTGAAAGGAGCGTAAGTGCCTTCTGTGCCGACGGTAATCGTCCCTTTATTGTTGATACGTTCAATCAAACTTTCCGCTGCAATGGCTTGGGTTGCGGTAGTAATCGCTAAAAGTGCGGTGGAAAAAAATGCTAATTTTTTCAACATAATATTCTCCTTTGAATAGATTTCGTTAAGTGCCAAGCATTGTAAAAGAAACAAAAGGATTTACAAATAACTTAAAGGAATATGTTATAAAAAAGTTAAATATGCAGAATTTCTTTGACTAGCACAATACTTTCAAGCCCACCATTGATCCGCCCAAAACAATCTTTTGAGCGGATTATTTGAGATTAAATAATTCTCGAGAACTGTTGGCGTCTGGCTTGTTGTCTTGAGTAGGTGTCAAAACACAAACAAATATTGCGAATCAGCAAATGTCCAACAGGGGAAACCTGTAATCCTTTTTCGCCAATTTCAATTAAGCCATCTGCGGCAAGGGGCGCGAGCAATTCTAAATCTTCCGCAAAATGGGTTTTGAAATCAATGCCATATTGCTGCTCAAATGGGGCGTAATCCAGTTTGAAGTTGCAAATTAGCTGTTTGATAACATCACGGCGCAAGCAATCTTCTTGGCTCATCACAAAGCCTTTGTGAAGTGCGGTGCCTTTTTGCTCAATATCTGCGTAATAATGTTTTAGCTCTTTTTGATTTTGTGCGTAAGTATCCCCTAACAGGCTAATGGCAGACACACCAAGACCAAGCAAATCGCATTCTTCTTGGGTGGTGTAGCCTTGGAAATTGCGGTGTAGCACGCCATTTTGTTGTGCTATCGCAAGTTCATCATCAGGCTTCGCAAAGTGATCCATTCCAATGAAGCGGTAGCCTGCCCCCTCTAAGGTTTCAATGGTTTTTTGCAAAATGGTGAGCTTGGTTTCAGGTGCAGGCAGCTGATCCTCTTTAATCTTCGCTTGCCCCGCAAAACGGCTTGGCAAATGGGCATAGTTAAACACGCTCAAACGATCAGGGTTTAATTCAATCACTTTTTGCAGGGTGAACATAAAGCTTTCCACATTCTGCAATGGCAACCCATAAATCAAATCCAAATTGGTGGATTGAAAGCCCAAGGCTCTTGCCCGTTCCAATAAGGCTTGAATAAAGTTCTCGTCCTGTTCGCGGTTCACCGCTTTTTGCACCGCTTTGTTAAAATCCTGCACGCCCATACTAATGCGGTTAAAGCCAATTTTACGCAGATGATCGAGGGTTTCCAGCTCAATTTTACGCGGATCCATTTCGATACTAATTTCGGCGTTATCGGCAAAATGAAAATGCTCACGCAACATTGCCATTAAACGGCTGGATTGTTGCTCTGTGAGATAGGTCGGTGTGCCGCCGCCCCAATGCACTTGGGTTACCTTGCGATTGCGGAAAAGTGCGGCGCGATTTTTGATTTCTTTTTCCAAATAATCAAGATAAATATCCGCTTTGTGCTGATGACGCGTAATGATTTTGTTACAGGCGCAGAAATAGCACAATTTATGACAAAACGGGATATGCACATAAAGAGAAAGCGGACGGTCAGGGTAACGCGCTGCTGCCGCTTGGAAATCTTGTTCAGTATAATTTTCGTTAAATTCTAACGCCGTTGGGTAAGAGGTGTAACGCGGCCCAGAATAGTTATATTTTTGAATTAACGTGGAATCCCACATCGTTCCTGTCATTCACTCCCCCTAAAAATTTTTCATATCCAACAATAATTGATCTAATTCCAACGTTATTTTTGCCTCAAGCTCCGCCTCCGCACTCTCACGGGTAAGATCTAAACGCATACGTTCGTTCTTTTTCAATGCGGTTCTCGCTTGATGCGTTGGCATTTCTTTCACCACCTCATAAAGCTCGCCCATCGCGGGATAGCTGGCGATTTTAATGCCTAGCGGATCAAGCAACATTTTGAGGCGAATCACGCCTTCAGAAAGATTACAATCGCCAGTTTGCATTGCCCGAGCGATAATCTCAATACTCTCTTTTAGGCGTTTTACACGCGCCAAGCGTACATTTTCTAACGCCTGTTTTTGGCTTTTTAACGCACGCAATAATTTCACCGCATAAGCGGCCATTCCCACAATAATCAAAAGCCCGAGGGCAAGTAAAAGATAAATCCACATAAATTATTTAAACTGATTAATATCAATGGTTTCAAAAGTGCGGTATAAATCTTCCGCATTTTCTTCTTCATCTTTAATGCCAAGTTCGTCCATTAATTGAGCGATGCGATCAAGGCATTCGTCCACAAAGGCTTGATCTTTGGCATTTAAGGTTTTGCCTGCCTCAAGCTGATCCAACAAATCATTTAAACATTCGTTGTTTTCAAGCTGTTCAAGTTCCACCATAGGATCAAGGGCTTTTGGTTTTGTAACTTCCACAGGCGGAATAGTCATTCCTTTTTCAGGTTTATTGACAAATTCCACCACTAACGGGATTTTTTTACGGCTACCAACGCGGGGATCTTGCACCTGATTTTGCTCCAAGGGTTTATTTTCCCCTTGGCTACTATGACGCGACCCTGCCGCTAAGCCTTTGTGCTTTTTCTTTCTTTTTTCTTCACGGGCTTTGGCATCTAATTCATAACGTGTCAATTTGCGCCCGCGCCCAGCAGGGGCGCTTTGCGCGGGTTTATCCGCCTTGCGTGTTGGCATAATATCCGTAATACGGCGTGTTTTCTTTTGACGGGACATAATTTCTCTACTATTTGGTAAAAATGAATTGGGGAGAATTGTAGCATTAAATCGCCAATTCTCCGCATTATTTCTGTGATTGGTTAGAACGAATTAAAACGGTACATCTGCCGTGAAATCCATTATTTCGCCCGTTAAAGGGTGGCGAATTTGTAAGGATTGTGCGTGCAAACACAAACGTGGCGACATCGCTTTCGCTTGCGGATGAGCGTAAAATTTGTCGCCTAAAATAGGGTGGCCAAGGGCAAGCATATGTAGGCGTAATTGGTGCGAACGCCCCGTAATTGGGGTAAGCTTTACCCTTGTGCTGTTATTGGGGAGGCGTTGTAAAATTTCAAATTTTGTTACCGCACTTTTGCCAAGTTCAAAACAAATCTTTTGTCGCGGGCGGTTTTCCCAATCGCAAATCAGCGGCAAATTCACCGTGCCGCTATCTTGCGCTAAATGCCCCCAAACGAGTGCCTGATAAGATTTCTTCGGCTCACGTTCACGAAACTGGCGCTTGAGTTCTTTATCTGCCAGCTTGCTCATTGCAAACAGCAAAATCCCACTGGTTGCCATATCAAGACGGTGCGCCGGCTCGCAAAAACCATATTTTTCTTTTACGCGCGACATTGCGCTGTCGTAATATTGCGGTTGGTTACCCGGCACGGAAAGCAAACCGCTCGGCTTATTTACCAATAAAATATGGTTGTCGTGATAGATCACATCTAACCAAGGTTCTTGCGGGGGATTGTAATCAATTAATGCCATTATTTACTCTTATTACTGATGACCACACGCAGGCTGTCCAATCGCCACGAGGCATTATGCAAATGCTCAAGAATTTGGCTACGTTGCGTGCTTAATGTGTCAATTTCATCTTGGCGAATGTTTTTATTCACCTGCTTTAACGCCTGCAAACGGGTTAGCTCGCTATCAAGGCATTGCTCCGCCCGCTGTTGGGCCTGTGTGATAAGCTGTTGGGCGGTGTCGCCAATGTGTTTTTCGCCCGCTTGCAATAATTGCTCAATGGCAGGACGCAACATTTTCAGCACTTTGCTTGCCATTTGTTTGCCCATCGGCTTGAGTTGTTTTTGCAACAGCTCAAAGCCCACTTTTTCCGCTAAATTATTGCCCTTGCCATCGATCAGCAATCGCACCGGTGTCGGCGGAAGGAAACGGGTAAGTTGCAAGCCGCGTGGAGCTTGGGCTTCGACAATATAAATCAGCTCAAGCCACAGCGATCCCACTGGCAGATCGTTATTGATGAGCAATGATACGGCAGTTTTGCCAATATCGCCATCGGTAATCAAATCAATGCCGTTGCGAATCATTGGGTGATCCCAAGTGAGAAACTCAACATCTTCGCGCGCCACGGCTAAATTGCGATCAAAGGTTACCGTTAAGCCTTCTTCTTTTAAGCCAGGGAAATCTGACACCAGCATTGTGCCTGTGGGGTGAATAACGATGCTTTTCTCGCCGAGATCTTCTTGCTCCACGCCGATAATATCAAATAAATTTAAGGTAAAATTGATTAATTCGCTTGAGCCGTCTTGCTCCGCAATGGCTGCGGCCAAGGCTTGGGCTTGTTCGCCACCGTTAGAATTAATTTCTAATAGACGATCTCTACCTTGATCAAGCTGCACTTTTAAGGCATCACGCTCGGTTCGGGTCTGAGCAACAAATTCATCAAACGCCGCATTCTGTTCATTATGCTGTAAAAAATCTTGCAATTTTGCACCGCGCTTTTCAAACAAGGTTGCGCCCATCGGACAGGTTTCTTCAAACGCATTCAAGCCTTGATGATACCACTGGGCGAGCAACACTTGCGGGCTGTCAGCAAAGCAAGGGGCGTAAATCTCGATGTCTTGTTTTTGCCCGATGCGATCTAAACGCCCTATGCACTGTTCCAATAAATCGGGATTATCAGGCAAGTTAAACAGCACCAAATGATGAGTGAATTGGAAATTTCGCCCCTCAGAGCCAATGCTTGAGGTGAGCAACACCTGCGCGCCCTCTTCCTGTTGAGCAAAATAAGCCGCGGCTTTATCCCGTTCTACAATAGACATATTTTGATGGAACACCGCACTGCGAATGGCTTCTTTTTCGCGTAAGGCTTTCTCTAGCTGAATGGCGGTTTTGGCTTGATGACAAATCACCAACACTTTTTCTTCGCGGTGAGATTGTAAGAAGTCGATCAGCCATTCCACACGCGGATCAAAATCCCACCAAGCGGCATCAGGGTTCATTTTCTGGAAGATCTGCTCGGGGTAAAATAAATCGCTGGTTTTCACTTCACCAAGCATTTTCAGCACGCCTATCGCATTGCGATATTGCTTTGGCATTGGCAAGGTGATTTCGTGATAATGACGCAATGGGAAGCCTTTCATGCCTTGGCGGGTATTACGAAATAACACACGACTGGTGCCGTGGCGATCGAGCAGATTTTCTACTAAGGTTTCACGCGCTTGCACTTTTTTCTCGCTATGATGAAGATCCGCTAATAATCCGCTAATATCTTGATCAGACAGCAATTCCGCTATATGTTTTTCTTCTTGCGTGCTTAATGGCTGCTCGCTTAACAATCCATTCACAGCTTCAGCCACTGGTTGATAATGCTGCTGTTCTTGCACAAAAGCGCTGTAATCATAAAAGCGATCGGGATCGAGCAATTTCAAGCGTGCAAAATGGCTTTCTTGCCCTAATTGTTCAGGGGTTGCCGTCAGCAATAATACGGTAGGAATATGGCTCGCCAACTGCTCGACAATTTGATAAGCCAAACTTGGCGCTTGTTCCGACCACGCCAAATGATGGGCTTCGTCCACAATAAGCAAATCAAAATCCGCGTTGGCAAGCTGTTCGGCGCGTCTTGGTTTTTGCACCAGCCAATCCAACGCACAAATAATCAGTTGCTCGGTTTTGAATGGATTGCTCGCCACGCCCCCATCAAGCCCATCAAAATCCGCACAACGCTCTTCGTCAAACAAGGAAAAATGCAAATTAAAACGGCGGAGCATTTCCACAAGCCATTGATGTTGCAAGGTTTCTGGCACAATAATCAGCACGCGTTCCGCTTTTTCAGCAAAAAGTTGCTGTTGCAAAATCATACCCGCTTCAATGGTTTTCCCCAGTCCCACTTCATCAGCGAGCAAAACACGCGGAGCAATTCGCTGTCCCACTTCTTTGGCGATGTGCAACTGGTGCGGAATTAAGCCGCCACGAATGCCACGCAACCCGCGTAACGGTGATTGAAATTGGGCTTGACGCTGTTGCAACGCTCGATAACGCAATACAAAATGGCTAGCCCGATCGATTTGCCCCGCAAATAAACGCTCTTGTGGCTTGCTGAAGGTGATTTGCGAGCTGAGTTCCGCCTCTTGCAACATCGCCTCTTGCCCATCTTCTTTTTGCACCAAATAGAACGCCAGCCCATTATGATCTAACACTTCAAGCACCTTGCCCTGCCAGCCCTCTTATGACGAATTTCATCACCCACTTGAAAACCACGCGCACTAACGGGGCATTATCTAAGGCATAAATACGAATTTCTTCGGCGGCAGGAAATTTAGCGTAACCGTACGGTAATTGACTTCCGCAACCACGCCCAAGCCAAGATCATTTTCACTTTCACTAATCCAACGCTGACCAACTATAAAGGACATAAAATTTACTCTTATTATTGTTATAGCTAAATGGCGTATGCTGATAACAAGCCATTTAGCGAAGATTTTATTACGAAAAAGGGCGGCTATTTTAACGATCTTACAGTGAAAAAGAAATGAAAATATATACAACAAAAATACAACATAAATCACAGAATAAAAAGAAAAATGTAGCCTATCCTTGACTTTTTAAAAGTGCGGTGCAAAAATCGCAAGGTTTTTATTTCACTTATTAAGGATAATGCTATGCGTTTTTCTCAAACTCTTAAAAATGAATTTTTTGGCGGCTGGAAACCTTTTGAAGTCGTCTGGCTTTTCTTATTTATTGCTGCACAGCTTTACGCCTATGCACAATCGCCCGTGTCTTGGTTAGAGGCGCTTGCAGGGATTTCAGGTATCTTATGCGTGGTGTTTGTGGGCAAAGGGAAAATCAGTAACTATTTCTTCGGTTTAATTTTTGCTTATAGCTATTTCTATGTGTCGTTAGACAACAAATTTTATGGCGAAATGACCACGACCCTTTATGTTTATATTCCTGCGCAATTTATCGGTTATTTCTTATGGAAAGAAAATATGCGTAACAGCACAGAACAAAGCGAAACGGTAATCGCTAAATTTCTTACCGTAAAAGGTTGGGCCACCCTAATCAGCCTTGTAGTACTGGGTTCTATTGCCTTTATCAGCATTTTAAAAACAACAGACGGCAATTCTATCGGCTTAGATGGCCTCACCACCGTGCTGGTTATTGCAGCACAATTATTGATGATTTTGCGTTATAGCGAACAATGGATCTTATGGATTATCATCAATATCCTTTCTATCATTCTCTGGGCTGACACCCCAGCAATGTATTTAATGTTCGGCGCTTATTTGCTTAACTCGTTATACGGCTATTACAACTGGTCCAAGTTAGCGAAAAATTCGTAAAAAAAATGACCGCACTTTAAAAATAAAAACTTGGCATAATTGCCAAGTTTTTTTGTTTTTAAAGCTAACGGGAAATTAAGCTACCTCCTCCACATTAACCCAACGCTTTTCCTGACAGGACATTGCAATTGCATCAAGCACTCGAGAAACCTTAAATCCTTCTTCAAAATCAGGATACATTGGCTGATTATTTGTGATGGCATTAATAAGATCACGAATTTCCACCGTTTTTTGATCATTGAAACCAATACCATGTCCAGCGCTTACACAAAAATGCTTATAATCAGGGTGGTGTGGGCCTGTCAGTAAGGTTTTAAAACCTTGCCGTGCTGGTTCATCTGTGTGGAGATACAATTTCAGTTCTGCCATTCTTTCTTGCGTGTAGCTGATTGTGCCTTTTGTTCCTGTGATGACATAACTTAGTCCCATTTTGCGTCCACACGCAATTCGAGAAGTTTCAATTGTCCCCATACAACCATTAGCAAAACGTACGATTGCGGTGGCTTGATCTTCATTTTCAACAGGAAGCTGTTCATTTAAATTTTGCGGGTTAGGGCGCATTTTTATTACCGTTTCCATATCTCCAACCACGCGTTGAATTTGGCTACCTACAAGATATTGCGACATTTGTATAATATGCGCGGAAAGATCGCCTAACGCCCCTAACCCTGCTTTTTCACGAATGCAATGCCAATCTCGTGGTGTATTAGGATCTGCGAGATAATCTTCATTATGCGTTCCATAAAAATGAACAATCTCTCCAATTTCTCCCCGCTCTATGATTTCTTTCGCAAGTTGAGTAGTTGGGTTCTTAATATAATTAAACCCTACAAGGGTTTTTACTCCTGCTTTTTGTGCGGCTTGATACATTAATTTGGCATCTTCTGCAGTTAAAGCAAGAGGCTTTTCCGAATAAACATGTTTACCTTGCTCAATTGCAGCTAATGCAATTTCTTTATGTAAAAAGTTTGGGGTGCAAATATCTACTACATCAATATTGGGATCTTGTACCACATCACGCCAATCTCCTGTAGAACGCTTAAAGCCAAACTCTTTAGCCTTTTGAGCTGCTAACTCAGGTGTGATTTCTGCTAGGTAATCGCATTCTAGCTCCGCGTCTAGCGGAAAAACCGTAGGTGCTTGAGCATAAGCAATAGCATGGCAACGTCCAATATATCCTGTGCCAATTAATCCAATTCTTACTTTTTCATTTCTTTTCCTTACGCAAGAAAAAAGAGATTTCCATCGCAGAAATCTCTTTTATTTTTTATTATAAGGTTGGCATACTGAATGCTGCTTGAGAATCCATATTTTGTTCTGGCCAACGTGTTGTCACAGTTTTCATTTTAGTGTAGAAACGCACACCATCTGGACCATACACATTTAATGCCCCAAAAGCTGAACCTTTCCAACCACCAAAGCAATGGAATGCCATCGGAACTGGAATTGGAATATTCACCCCAACCATTCCAGCTTGGACGCGATATGAAAATTCCCGAGCTGCAGCACCGCTATTAGTGAAAATAGCTGCGCCATTACCAAATTGATGGTCATTGATTAAACGCATTGCATCTTCAAAATTTTTCGCACGAACAATGCCAAGCACAGGACCAAAAATCTCTTCTTTATAAATAACCATATCCTCAGTAACATGATCAAATAACGTACCTCCGATAAAGAAACCCTCTTCATAGCCGGCTGGTTTTTTATTACGTCCATCCACGACTAAAGTAGCACCCTCTTCTACACCTTTATCAATATATTTGGTTACGTTGTTGAGGTGTTGCTGCGTAATGAGCGGTCCAAAATCCATTTCTTTTTTCGCTTTCTTTTGGAATACCTGGTCCATAACGTAAAGCTTCTACTTTTGGTTTTAGCGAGCCACTAATTTATCTGCTGTTTCATCGTCAATGGTTACTGCAATTGGTAATGCCATACAACGTTCACCTGCCGCCCCAAAAGCTGCACCGAGTAACGCATCTGCGGTCGCATTAATATCCACATCAGGCATTACCAAACCGTGATTTTTCGCTGCACCAAGTGCTTGTACACGTTTACCATACTCAGAACCAACTTTATGCACATATTCTGCCGCTGTTGTTGAGCCCACAAAACTTATCGCTTTCACACGAGGCTCACGCAATAAAATTTCATTATCATGACGATCTCCATGTACTACATTAAACACACCATCTGGCAAGCCTGCTTCTTTTAATAATTCAGCAAGGCGAATAGAAAGTGAAGGGTCAGTTTTTGCAGGCTTCAAAATAAAGGTATTACCACAAGCTAGTGCAATCGGGAACATCCACATTGGCACCATCGCAGGGAAGTTAAATGGCGTAATACCAACGCAAACTCCCAAAGGTTGCATTGTGGAATGAATATCAATACCTCGCCCTGCTTGCTCCGAGAACTCACCTTTAAGCAAATGCGGAATCCCACAGGCAAATTCAACCACTTCCAAACCACGAGTTAACTCACCACAAGAATCAGAATAAACTTTACCATGTTCCTCAGTGATTAAACGTGCTAATGAATCCCAATCACGCTGTAATAATTCTTTAAACTTAAAGAGCACCCTTGCTCGACGTAATGGCGAAGTCGCAGCCCACTCAGGGAATGCTTTTTGTGCCACCTCAACAGCTTCCAGCACTTCCGCTTCAGTACTCATACGCACTTGGCGAATTTGTTTTCCTGTCGCAGGATTAAAAATTGGCCATACTTTTTCGCCTTGGCTTTCAACCAGTTTTCCATTAATAAAATTTAAAACAGTTTCCATTCTTTGCTCCTTAACCTAAAAGTGAAATGAATGATTCATCTGATTGTGCTTTGCACAAATTTAAGTTGTACACTAGATTAGAATAATGAAATAAATTTTTCAATTCACTTTACCAAATAATGAAATAATTATTTCATTTTTGTGATCTACGTTGGATATTTGATAATTTTTTCTGACAACCTTCCGCTATCTGATCTATGATTTGGACGAAAACTACCTAATTAATTCAATGAGAGGTGAATATGAGCTATTTATTGTCAAAGTCAGCCAAACAAAATCCAGCTCCTAATGGTTTAGTACAGAGAGTAACCCCTAAGAGCGCCAATTGGGAATATGTTGGGTTTGAATGCTATCACTTACAGCCTAATCAAAATTTGAGCTTTGATACAGAAAATACCGAAGTGTGTTTTGTGGTTTTGGCTGGAAAATGCACCATTTCGACAGCAGGGCAAATATTCGAACATATTGGTAACCGCCAATCTCCTTTCGACCGTATTCCGCCTTATTCTCTTTATGTGCCACATCATCACCAAGTTGAAATCCAAGCAGAAACTTATTTAGAATTAGCGGTTTGCCGTGCGCCAAGTGAAGGTAATTTACCAGTACGTTTAATCACACCAGCAGAAGTGGGTGTTGAACAACGTGGATTCGGCAATAATAAACGCCTTGTGCACAATATTCTGCCTGAAACAGAACCCGCTGATGCCTTATTAGTTGTGGAAGTATTTACCGATGAGGGAAACACCAGTTCATTCCCAAGCCATAAACATGATCAAAAAAATAGTGAAACTGAAACTTATTTAGAAGAAACCTATTACCACCGTTTTGAACCCGCTCAAGGATTCTGCTTGCAACGAGTCTATACCAATGATCGAAGCTTAGATGAATGTATGGCAGTCTATGATGGCGATGTAGTGCAAGTGCCAAAAGGCTATCACCCAGTTGCCACTATTGCGGGTTATAACAACTATTATCTCAATGTTATGGCCGGCCCTGTTCGCAAATGGCGGTTTACTTGGGAAAAAGATCACCAATGGATTAACAGCCAGGAGTATGCTGATAAGTTTTTTGAGTAAGAAATATATCACTTTGAAATCAAGTGTGGTGTAAATTTGAGCGGCAGATGAAAAATCACAAATTTTCCACCACACTTTTTCTCTATCTCTTGCCCCTTCTCCCTATTAAATCAATACAAATTATCATTTAGTCAGGTTTAGCCCAATACTGCTATGATTTATGCCAATTAACTCCCTACTAACTAAACTAAGGAAACAAAAATGACTGACAATTCAATCAAAAAATGTCCGGTTACTCACTTAACCACCGATTTTGGTGCGCCGGTGGTGGATAACCAAAACAGTTTAACCGCAGGGCCGCGTGGGCCACTTTTAGCCCAAGATGTGTGGCTGCAAGAAAAATTAGCGAACTTTGTGCGTGAAGTGATTCCTGAACGCCGTATGCACGCGAAAGGTTCTGGTGCATTCGGGACATTCACCGTTACCACGATATTACCAAATA
>NZ_PQVI01000065.1:0-13095 GCF_002921145.1 Avibacterium endocarditidis | reverse complement strand
AGTGAAATTGGTAAGAAACGGAAATGTTCGCACGTTTTACCACAGTAGCCGGTGAGCGTGGGGCGGCGGATGCAGAGCGTGATATTCGCGGTTTCGCACTAAAATTTTATACCGAGGAAGGTAACTGGGATATGGTGGGCAACAACACGCCTGTGTTCTTCTTACGTGATCCGCGTAAATTCCCAGATCTTAACAAAGCGGTAAAACGCGATCCACGCACCAATATGCGTTCAGCGACTTACAACTGGGATTTCTGGACATTGTTACCAGAAGCGCTCCATCAAGTAACTATCGTGATGAGCGATCGCGGTATCCCGGCAAGTTATCGTCATATGCACGGCTATGGCTCGCACACTTATAGCTTCATCAATGCGGAAAATGAACGTTTTTGGGTGAAATTCCACTTCCGCACACAGCAAGGCATTAAAAATCTTACCGACGCTGAAGCTGAAGCGATTATCGGTAAAGATCGCGAAAGCCACCAACGTGATTTATATGAAGCCATTGAACGTGGTGATTTCCCGAAATGGACGATGTTTGTGCAAATTATGCCAGAAAAAGACGCGGAAAAAGCCTTATCACCCTTTCGATCTCACCAAAGTATGGCCGAAAAAAGATTATCCATTAATTGAAGTAGGTGAGTTTGAACTCAATCGCAATCCAGAAAATTTCTTCTTAGATGTAGAACAATCTGCGTTTGCACCAAGCAATTTAGTACCGGGAATTAGCGTATCACCAGACCGTATGCTACAAGCGCGCTTGTTCAACTATGCAGACGCACAGCGTTACCGTTTAGGCGTGAATTATCAGCAAATCCCTGTAAACCGTGCGCGTTGCCCTGTACACAGTAACCACCGCGATGGTCAAGGACGTGTGGACGCAAACTATGGTAGCCTGCCGCATTATGAGCCAAATAGCTTCAGCCAATGGCAAGAGCAGCCGCAATACAAAGAACCACCATTGAAAATCACTGGTGATGCGGATTTCTGGGATTATCGCGAAGATGATGCAGATTACTTCAGCCAACCTCGCGCGTTGTTCCAGCTAATGACTGAAGAACAAAAGCAAGTGCTTTTTGAAAACACCGCACGCGCCTTGGGCGATGCCCCTGATTTCATCAAGCAACGTCATATCGACAACTGCACCAAGTGCGATCCAGCCTATGGTGAAGGCATTAAGAAAGCGTTAGGTTGGGCATAGTCCTACAATAAAAGCACCTTGTTTTATTGCCCACTAAAAGTTGAATTAAATAATTTAACACAAGGGGGGAGATTAACTAGGTGCTTTTTATTTTCTTGTATCGAATCTCTTCAATAAAATGATTTTTTTATCGTAGGAAAGGTTAATGAAACTGATATTTTCCACGATAATAAACAGGCATTTTTTACTTAATATAAAAAGAATTAATCCGTTGCTTAATATTTTCTTCAAAGAGAAAAATTTACAAAAATTCAACCGCACTTATTTTTTTCGTATAAAAATAAGTGCGGTTGAAAATCATTGAATTTTTGTGGGCTACAGAAAATTCTATTTCTAAATATCCACTACAGGCTTAGTTTTCCGTCCAGCGTTTAAAAATAAGCGACGTATTCACTCCGCCAAAGGCGAAGTTATTATTCATCACATAATCTGTGTGAATTTCTCTTGCGGCGTGGCGGATATAATCTAACTCACCACAACGTGGATCGATATTGTCTAGGTTAAGCGTTGGGGCAAACCAGTTATCTCGCATCATTTCAATGGAGAACCAAGATTCTAATGCACCGCACGCACCGAGTGTGTGTCCAAGATAGCTTTTTTGAGAACTAAGCGGTACGTTACCAAATAAAGCGGCGGTGGCAAGGGTTTCTGCAATATCACCTTGTTCTGTGGCGGTGCCGTGTCCATTTACATAGCCAATTTGCTCAGGACGTAAGCCTGCGTCTTTTAAAGCCAATTCCATACAGCGTTGCATCGTTTCTTTTTGCGGACGCGTGATATGGCTACCATCGCTATTTGCGCCATAGCCTACGACTTCCGCTAAGATTGTTGCATTACGCGCTTTCGCGTGTTCAAGTTCTTCTAAGACTAAGATCCCAGCGCCCTCACCAATCACTAAGCCATCACGATCCTGATCATAAGGGCGCGGTGTTTGCTGCGGTTGGTCATTACGACGACTTGCGGCGTAAAGGGAATCAAACACATAAACTTGTGAAGGGCAGAATTCTTCACCGCCTCCAGCTAACATCATTGGGATCATTCCATATTTGATCGCCTCATAGGCATAACCAATGCCTTGGCTGCCTGATGAGCAGGCGCTGGAGGTGGGAATAATGCGTCCGCTTAAGCCAAAGAAAATGCCGATATTTGCCGCTGTGGTATGGGGCATCATTCGCACATAAGTATTGGCACTGCTGGTGTTCGGATAGCCTGCCATCATTAAGCCAAGATCTTGAATATCTTTAGTGCTACCTGATGATGAACCACTTGCTACCCCCATATTGCCATTGAGTACACAAGGATCCAGTTCGCCATTTTGCAATAAACCGGCATTTGTTAGCGCCATTTCAGCAGCATCAACACAAAGCCGAGCCACTTTCCCCATACTGCGTAACTGCTTACGATTCCAATGGCTTGGCGGTGTGTAGTTGTTGATCGGTGCGCCAAGACGAGATTCAATTTCTCCGTCTAACCTGCCCCAATCCATAGTTTGCACCGCATTTTTTTGTTTTGCGAAGGCTTGCTTAATGCTCGCCCAATCACGCCCAAATGCGGTAATACCGCCAACACCTGTTACCACAACTCGTTTCATCATTTGTTCCTTAGCATAATCCGCCATTTACGGCGATCACTTGGCGAGTAATATAGCCTGCTTTTTCATTCATTAAGAAATCTACTGCGTGTGCCACTTCTTCAGGTTCACCCATTCTTGCAGCGGGAATGGCTTTGAGAATCTCTTCAACAGGCACATTTTCGTCTAAAATTTCTGTATTAATTAACCCTGGAGCAACGCAATTTACCGTGATTTTACGTTTTGCTAATTCCACAGCAAGGGCTTTGGCAGCGCCAATAATCCCTGCTTTTGAGGCACTGTAATTCACTTGTCCACGATTTCCAATTAAGCCAGACACGGATGTGATACACACAATTCGCCCTGCTTTTCGGCGGCGGATCATCGGCATCATAATGGGGTGAAGAACATTGTAAAAGCCATCTAAATTAGTACGTAACACAATATCCCAATCTTCATCGGTTAATGCAGGAAAGGCATTATCTCGGGTTAATCCTGCATTGAGCACCACGCCATAGTAAGCCCCAAATTGCTCAACATCAGCCAGTAATTTTTGGGCGGTGTCATCACGATCACTCACATCAAATTGCAAAATGCGTACATGTTGTCCCATTGCTCGAATTTGTTCTGCCACTGCTTGTGCTTCTGCCACTCGACTACGGCAGTGCAATACAATATCAAAGCCTGATTGCGCCAGCTGTAACGCAATGGCTTTGCCAATACCCCGGCTAGAGCCTGTAATTAATACGCTATTTGTCATACTCTTTTCTCTTTTGGTGGACGCAATACATTCAGCGTCCCTTCAATAATCAGTTCATTCGTATTTTTATTTCGCAGTTGGCAATCAAATACGCCAAAGCCAGTGTCATCTTCAAGAGAGCGCTGAATGCGAATTTCTAATGTGCTGCCAACAGGAATATTTTGCTGATAAATATGTAATTTTCTTGTACCAAGCCAATAACCTAGCCCAATAGGCTGACCTGCTCGAACACATTTACAACCCGCCCAAGCCGCAATGCCCTGAGCCATAATTTCAGCCCCTACAAAACTTGCTAGTTTGCCATTTTTTAGCAAAATATGCTCCGCACTTACCTGCGCTTGCGCAATGAGAAAATCTTCTCCAAATTCATCAATTTGTTGTAATAACACCATTTCACCGCTATGTGGCAAAAGTGGTGCAATATGGGTAATCGGGCAGGTTAAATCAAACATCACTTTCTCCCAAAATGATCACCGTATTATTGCCGCCAAAAGCAAAGGAGCTGCTTGCACCAATGCGTTTTCTATGCGTCCAACGGCTGTTATCGTCTGTAATCGCAACTTTTGGTAAGGCAGGATCGGGCTCGCCGTCCCATAATTGTGGAGGCAATTTCCCCTCGGGATTGAAATCAGAATGAATCATTCCCCACAAAATCGCGGCTTCTACTGCGCCGGCAGCGCCTAATGTATGCCCTGTGTAAGGTTTTGTTGTGGTGCAAGGGGTATTTTCACCAAACACATTATGCACTGCTAAAATTTCCATTTGATCGTTATGGATTGTGCCTGTGCCGTGCAAATTGATCCAACCGATTTCATCTGCCACAAGCTGGCTATTTGCTAAAGCGGCACGAAATGCCGCAATCGCTCCCTCCCCCTCGGGGTGTGGGGAAGACATATGATACGCATCACTACTCGCGCCATAACCTAATAATTCCACCGATTGCCCTAAAGGTTGTTTGGACAGCACAAACATTGCTGCGCCCTCGCCAATATTAATCCCTTTACGATTTGCTGAAAGCGGATTCGTTTGGCGATCAGATAACACAGACAAGGATTGAAAGCCCTTAATGGTTAAAGGCGATAAGGTATCCACACCGCCACAAATCACCGCATCACATAGATTATTTTTCAATAATCGTGCCGCACTCATTAAGGCTCTTGCCCCAGACGTGCAAGCGGTGGAAATGCCATAACATAAGCCATTCAAACCATATTGCCACGCGACAAAATCTGCGGGTGCTGAAAAATATTGTTGTTGCTGTTTAAAAGGAACTTTCGACCAATCTTGATGTTCCGCTGCTTGCTTAAATACTTCAATGTTTTCATCTACGCCTGTGGTGGATGTCCCCACCACCACCGCAATGCGATGTTTGCCGAACGTCTGAATGGCTTGCTCAATCTGCGTTTCTAGCTGGGCTAAACAATGCCACAAAAGTTGATTATTACGGCTACGATGTTCGGCAGGAACAGTATCTTGAAAAGGGCGAAGTGGCACATTCACCGCACCATACATTCGAGCATTGTCTGACAGCCCATTTTCGCTAAATGGCGTATCACACAAACTTAATGTAGAAGGTGCGCCTAATAATAAGGTTGAAATATGGGCTGCCAGCCCCTCGCCTAAACTACTTACCACCGCAGGTTGCGATAAATACAATTTACTCACATTATTCCTTAATTTAGTAACGTTACACGCCAGTGGCTGTGGTCGGTTAAATCAATTTTCCACGCAGGGAATTGCCCTTCAATCGACCACACTGGTTTGTGATTAATAAAATAAACTCGTTGTTTACCTTGCATTTCCACTGCGCTAAATGGAAAAAGCGGAGCGTCTGGATATAACGCCGTTGCGATCGCAGAAAATAACCACTTCGCTTGTGGATTTGGCATTACAAAACCATCATTTTGCCAGCCTTGCGGCGTTAAAATCGCCCGTGCTAAGGGCGCACCAAGGGGATCGGTTTGCACCCAACGCCATTGTTTAGGCTGATATTGTAAGGCAAGTAAACTTTGTTGCTGTGAGAGATTTTGCTCATCTTGCCGTTCAATTTTAAATAATTGGCTCGCTGGCGTATTCGCTGGAAAATCTTGCGGTTGCGGCAAATTCTGACAGCCCATCAAACCACATAGCACAACAGCAATAAACCCAGCTCGCCATTGATTCATTCTTTTTATCATCATATTAAGTGCGGTTGTTTTTTTTGATTTTTTCGATTGTAGCATATTTCTTTTTATTTCAATTCACAGAAAAACGAGAACCTGATGCTATGCACCAACGAATTTGGAAAAACACGCAAAAATCCCACCGCACTTTAATTTTCTATCTATTTTTATTTCTCATTACTCTTGGCTTGCCGCACCACAAATCTCAGCTAACGCAGCAAGGCGCTGTTTTGATTTCGCCACAAATGGATTGGCACTATCCCACGCATAGCCAGCTAAGATAGAAGAAATCATACGGCGAATTTCAGGCTGTGGATCTTTGGCATACACCACATCTTGGAACGAACCATCATACCAGCCATTTACATAAGTGCGGAAGGTATCAACGCCAAGCATTAATGGCTCGGCAAATTCTTTTTGCCAATCAACGCTCTCGCCTTTTAATTGACGCACGATTAACGGCGCGGCAAGATGCGCGGAATGCAACGCAATGGTTACCCCTGATGAAAATACGGGATCTAAAAACTCCGCCGCATTACCCAATAAAGCAAAGCCTTTGCCGTGCAAGGTTTTTACATTCGCAGAATAGCCCTGAATATGGCGATAAGGGAAGTCGTTTTCCCACACTGCATTTTTTAATATCCGTTTTAACATAGGGCATTCTAACGCAAATTGTTTCAGCACCTGTTCATCATCACCATCAAGGGTTTCTGGCAAACCAACCACGCCAATTGAGCAACGATTATCGGCAAATGGAATTAACCATAGCCATACATCACGATGCTCTGGGTGAGTGGTAATAAGAATTTTGTTTCGATCAAACTCAGGATCATCAATATTGTCATCAATATGGGTGAAGCGAGCCACACGAGCAGGCAAGTGCGAAGGTAACTCCAAATCTAATAAGCGTGGTAATACGCGCCCGTAACCACTTGCATCAAGAACAAATTTCGCGTTCAAATTGTAGCTTTCGCCTTTATCATTACGCACCTGTAATTGCACACCATTGTCTTGAGATTCAAAAGCTAACACTTCATTGCCAAAACGCACATCAACGCCACGCTTTGCTACTTCATCAATTAAAATTTTATCGAAAATTCCCCGTCTAACTTGAAAGGTTGTGCCAGCGCCAGCGGTAAATTTGTCAGTAAAATCAAAATAAGTATAGCGATTGCCCCAAGTGAACGCTGCGCCATTTTTAAATTGGAAACTCGGTTCGCGGTTTACTGCGTCCACCAACTCTGCTTCACGCAAAATTTCCATACAATAAGGCAGTAGGCTCTCACCAATCACAAAGCGTGGGAAATATTGTTTCTCTAACACGCATACAGACAACCCTTGCTTTGCTAACAATGCCGCAGTCACTGAACCTGAAGGCCCTGCACCAATAATTGCAATATCACATTGACTCATTTTTTCTCCCTAAAAAGTTTAGTTATTATTTACGATACATTATAAACGCAATCCCCACTGCACAGATCACGCCGATACTCACGCTTAGTCCAAACAACGCCACCGCTGGCGTGCTGCTTAACGTGAGCAAACCGAAAGAAATCAGCGTGGTACTGGCCGCGAGTAAAATGGCGAATTGCTTATGCGCAGTCAATGCCGACACCGCTTGCAAATACGCCACATAATCCACTGCAATGGCGGAAACTAATAACATTCCAAATATCGCAAACAAACTGATTGGCAAGCCAAGCCAGCCGAAAATCCCCAAGGTGGCAAGCACCGCACAAACTGGCACAAATAACATTTTGCCACTGGTTTTCGCCCCGAAATAACGCCATAACAACAATCCCGCCAACGCGAAAGAAAGCAGTTTCAACCACGCTGCTTGATTACGGGTTTGTTGGAAAGATTCGTTTAAGTGGCTACGCTTGTCTTGCCAGAAAATATCTTGATCATTCGCAAGTTGCGATAAGGCTTGGTGAACTCCACCATTAACTGGAACAATCGCTGTGCGTTGTCCGTTTATTTGCCCTAAATACAAACTTTGCCACCCTTGCCCTAAGGGATTTTTTAGTGCAGCTTGTAAGGATACCGCAGGTTGGGTTATCAATGCGTTAAGCTGTTGTTGCACAATTTCAGAAGTAATACCCATTGCGGTGAGCGGTGCGAAATCCTGTTCAGATAAATTCTGTAATTGTTGGGCAAAATTATGCTGCTGCTTTTCGCTCATTAACCATTGGCTCAAAGATTGATAACTGTCTAGCTGCTGTTGCTGCTTGGCTTGTTTTAATCGAATATCAAGTGCGGTCAATTTTAGTAATTTTTCATCATTTTCTGCTAGCACTAAAAAATATTGCCCACTTAACTGCATTCCGGTTAATTCACCAATTCTTTGTGCTTGGCTGACTAAGTTGGGCGACAATGCCACCCATTGGCGAATATCATCTTGCCACTTAGATTGCGTAATTCCGCCTGCCACAAAAAGAATGAGCATAGCGATCAAGGCTTTTCGGTAAACAAAAAACTTTTGCAAAAAGCACCGCACTTTGTAAAAGGCATATAACAAATTTGTTGGGCGTTTAGTTTGATAATGGCGGAAAAAATAAGGCAATAAAAGTTGTGTACACAACACCGCTGCCAATAGTGCCGCCGCTGAAAATAGCGCAGTTTGCTGTAACACGGGTAAGGTGGTGAACCCCAGCAAACCATAGCCAAGCAAGGTGACTAATAAACTCACACTAAAGGTTAGGCGTAATTTTTTTGCATTGCAGGCTGCGCTTGCCAACGGCGAGAAAGCAATGAGCCAGATAGCCAATGTAGCGGAAAGTCAATCAACACACCGATTAAGCTCGTACCGATGACCAGGGTTAAAATATGCACTTGTCCAAACCAAGCAAGGGTTACCACTAAGCCGACCAACACTCCAGCCGAAATGGGAAAAAATAGCCATAACACGCGTAACGAGCGAAATACCATCAGCAATAAGATTAAAGTCAGCCCAATGCCAAAACCGCTCATTAATTGGCTTTCTCGTTCCGCCCCTTGTTTGGCTTGCAGCGCAAATAAACTTGCGCCAGTGATCGCCATTTCCGCCCCCTGTTCTTGCACAAGGTGCTGATTTTGCGCAATCAGTTGCTGCAATGCCAAAGGTGGAGTAAGCCAGTTTTTTGGGGCTAATTCGCCTTGCAATAATACCCAAGTTTTTCCTTGCTCATTGACTGTTAATGCGCCACTTTCTGCCTGCCATTGCACATTGCTTTGTGACTGTGCTTGCGCGAGTGTAAATCGTCCGAAGCCAAGCCAATCTTGATCTAAGGGCAATAAACTTTGTGCCGCGAAAGGATTACTAATTTGCTCGGCATATTGCTGAAAATATTGATGGGGCTGTTGAATTAATTGTGTACGAATATCCACAGGCAAGGTGGCGAAAGCAAGGGCTTTTACGCCTTCACGAAGCTGATTAAGATCGGGTTGAAATTCACTCGCCACTTGGCTGAACAATCCGCTCTCACGCCAGCGCTGTGCGATTTGTTGCGAAAGTTGCAATGCTTGGTGAGCTTGCGGTGAGCCGACAAGGGCAATAATTTTTCGGTTAAGTTGTTGTTCCTGTTGTTTATCCACTTGCTGTTGCACCGCTTGCCATTGTTGATCCTTAGGGAGCAGTGCTTGTAAATCCGTTTGTAGCCAATTCCCACGCCAAATAAACACCGCCAGCACAGCCACACAAAACACCAAGCTTATTACATAAGCAAGGCGAACCGATGTAGAAAAAAGTGCGGTGGAAAATTTTGCTGTTTTTATTGGCAAGTGCGACATTTTGGCTCCACTTTTTATTCTAGTGCTTGCTTCACCGCAGGTGGTAAGGGTTGATTAAGCTGAATGTGCTGAAAGTGAATTTTGGTGCTATCACCTTGGACTTCATTCAGTTGCATTGCGGTAACGCTTTGATTTCCCTGCACAATAATTGACGTAAAGATCTGTTTCATTAAGAGTGAACTGGGCGTAAGGTGCAATGTCCATTGTTTTGCATCGCCACTTAATGCCACGTCAAAATGGCTTTTTAGTCCTGACAAATCGCCCGACAACAACCCTAAAAACAAGCGAATTTGTTGCGATTGTGCCATATTTCCGTTGGAAATCCAGTGTTGCCCATTCCATTGCTCAATGCCTTGTGGCGTGATGCGTAATTCCGTGTTAAACGGCTGTTGCATTTTCCACAGCAATCCCTTTTCTGCCACTAAGGCGAATTGCCCGCTGCTTTCAATCGGTTGGGGTAATGCTTTGAGAAAGCGTTGCTGCACAAAATCCCCTTGCACATTATGGCTTTGTTGAAGTTGTTTGATCAGATCTTGCTCAGAGAATGCCCAAAGGGGTAAGCTGATTACCCCTAGCAATAACACCAAATATTTTTTCATTTCAGTTTTTCCTTTGCCTTATGCTAACGGTTGAAAGTCTTTGTAGGCTTCAAAGGCTTTACGCCAATTTTCCGTTGCCTCTAATTGCATTTCGCCTGTTTGGGCGTCCACCACCACTTGTGTGGTGCTGGCGACCGTGAGTTTTTTACCCGTTGCTAAATCGGTAATCACATAATCAATACGCAGGCAGGTATCATATTCCACCACGGAAAGGGTTACGCGGATTTTTTGACGAAAAAGTGCAGGGCGAACGTATTTCACATTCAGTTGCACAATGGGCCAACCATAGCCGTCAGCACGAATATCATCATAAGTGTAGCCAATGTCTTCTAGCAATGCACAACGTGCCATTTCAAAATATTTAATGTAATGCCCGTGCCACATAATATGCGCAGAATCCACATCAAAAAAGGGAATTTCATAATCAGATTGATGTTGGCAATAAACGTGTTTTTTCGCTTTCATTCTTTGTTATCGTTCCAAAAATCGTAAAATTAAACCATTGTAATGGCTGCTCACGGCAGGCTTGCGCCAATACATCAGCATATTGCTGCATTGCCTGTTGAATATGTTGCTGACGCACTTCACCACGTCCTGAGATAGCAGGGCTGAAACGGCGCAATTTTAATTGATAACGCCCTTGCGATTTCACACAAAACACCGTATTAAGCGGTGCTTTGAGCAATGTCGAAAGCAGCCAAGCGCCTTGCGGAAAATCTGCTAGCCTGCCGAGAAAATTAACTTTTTGTGTTTTATCGCCACGCACAGGAATGCGATCTGCTGCAATGGCAATCCATTCGCCACGTTCTATACGTTGGTGCAATTCAAACATCTTTTGTGCATCTAAATCCGTTACCTGAATGACAGGAAGGGCTTTTGCCCCCGCTTTTTCTAAGGCTTCATTGAAAGCCTCTGCGTGGTGGCTATGTACTAACACGTTCAGCACAAAATTAGGATGATGTCCGCTATCAACTAGCGCGCGACAAATTTCAATGTTGCCAAAATGGGAGCATAATAAAATTTGTCCACGGCTTTGATGATCAATGTCGTGATAAAGATTATCCGCATCATCAATATGCAAATCGTGATAGTTAATTTTATTTTGCCACACTGCAAAGCGATCCGTGATTGCTTCGCCAAAAGTTAAAAATTGACGAAAAACCGCCCAAGTTGGTAATTTCACTTCTGGAAAGGTTTGACACAAACGTTGCTGATATTCAGCAATATACTGACGCGCTTTCTTTGAAGTGGCAAAAAAATAGCTCACCACCACGAAGGTGGCAATGCGGATCGCCCACAAAGGCAGATATGCCACAATCAATCGGGTGAGATTGAGAAAGAATCTTGTACCACGCTCTTGTTGCTTTGCCCAATGTTTTTCTTGTTGGCTCATAACGGTTTGCCTCGTATCATTCGCCATACCATTTGCCAAAAAAGTTTGGTGTGCATTTTGCTGATTTTCCAGTTATCCGCAAAAGTTCGGAAATGTGATGTGCCGTTCTTATCATAACGCACGGGGGTATCCACCCATACCATTGGAATTTGATACCAATGTGCTTTGACAATAATTTCAATGTCAAAATCCATTCGATCGCCAATTTTTTCCTGTTTCAACAAATCCATCATTGCCACCACAGGATAAAGCCGAAAACCACACATTCCATCTAAAATATCCCGTGAATGGGTGTGAATGGCATTCCAAAAATCGGTAATCTTTCTACCGTATAAACGGGATTTTGGTGCGTCATCACCATAAATAGGACGTCCACAAATAAGTGCGGTGGGATTTTCCGCACTTTTTTGTAAAAAGATCGCCACATCAGAAAGTTGATGTTGTCCGTCTGCATCAACTTGTACAGCATAGGCAAAACCCTGTTCCCAAGCTAGCTTAAATCCCACTTTCATTGCTGCGCCTTTGCCCCCATTCTGCGGACAAAAATGAACTTGAATACCGTCTTGTTGTGCAAGTTCGTGAAGTGCCACTTTGTGCTCCGCTGTTGAGCCATCATCAATAATCAGCACAGGTAAATTAAGTTGGCGTAGCTGATGTGCCACGGCACCTACGGTGTTGGAATGATTGTAATGAGGAATAAGGGCAATCACTTGTTGATTTATTGGCTGATTATGCATTGGTTAATTCCTCTTGCTGGCGGAGAAAGGCCTGCTCGAAATCTGCTTTTAAAATTTTTGATTGGCTGTTGCGTGGCAGTTTCTCGGTAAAACGCCAAAAACGTGGCAACGCTGCGGCTTCTTGAGTTTGGCTAAGATGCTGGCGAAGTGAATGAATGACCGCATTACGCCCTTGTGTGCGATATAGGTTTAACCCTTTCTCATTTAATGCTACCCAAGCCGCAGGGCGAGCCTGATTAGGGTGCTGCGCAATAAAGCAATCCACCACCCAAGAATGCTGCTGCAAGGCTTGTTCTATATTAACCAGCGAAATGCGTTTATCACCCAGTTTCACTATGCGATCTACACGCCCAAGCAGTAAAAAACGCTCGCCGTGCATTTCCGCTGCGTCTGCCATAATTTCTGGCAGATCAAGCCAAGGGGATTTCACCCAAAGCGTGCCATTTTCTGTTAATCCTACTGTGGTAAATATGGTCGGCGTCCATAATGTTTCTTGCTCACGAAACGCTATTGCCCCTGTTTCAGTGCTACCGTAGCATTCGATCATTCGGCAAGATAAAGTGTCACGAATACGTTGTGCCGTATCCAAAGGTAAAGGCGAACCTGCGGAAACAACAGCACGAATGCCACAACGCGCAAGTTTGGGATCTTTTAAATTAAGGTGAGTCAGCAAGGCAGGGCTGCTTACCCATAATACATTTTCTGCGTGTAAACTTTCGCTCATCAAATATTCGGGATAATGATATTGCAAGCGTGCCAACGGCCAGCCTAAATAGAGCGGTAAGAAAATTCGGTAAGATAAACCGTAATGATGTTGGGCTGATACACTTGATACCACATATAGCGGTGTATTCTCTGAAAATGCGACACTTTGCGCAATAGCTTGAGCCTCTTGCCACATTTTTT
>NZ_PQVI01000064.1 GCF_002921145.1 Avibacterium endocarditidis | reverse complement strand
TTAGGGGAGATTTGTCAATCCTCTGAGTCACTAAGGGAAATGTGTTCTAGAAATAATAAATCTGTTCTACAACACCCTCAATCTCATAATAAATCTCATCATTGCTAAACCGCATCACGGTAAAGCCTGAAGCTCTCAATTCATCATCTCTTAACCGATCTTTTTCTTGGTATTCTGGCTCATAATGATGCCCACCATCTAGTTCAATAACTAGTTTTGCCTTTGCACAATAAAAATCAACAATATAATTTAACAAAGGCTTTTGGCGATTAAATCGAAATCCTAATAACTGATCTCGATTAATCCTTTGCCATAATTTACGTTCCGCATCAGTCTGATCTGAACGCAATTTCTGTGAAAGTTCTTTTAAGTTCTTAGAATAAGGCTGCATTCTATTTAGAATATAGCTTGTCACTTCACTTTATATTCAGTCAATTTATTCGCAGGTTTCCATTCAACTTGTCGATATAATTTTGCGCAATCACCTGGTCTTGTTTTATTTAAATAGCCGCCTGTGCCAACAAGTTTATCTTTATAGAAAAAGCCGATTAAAAATTCATCATGAGGATTAGGCGTTTTTTCAGCACCTGTTTTGCACCATTGTAAAACCTTGCCTTGGCCTTTGGTTTGTGAATGAATTGGACGTCCCAAAAGTTTTATGGCGTATTGCTCACTTGAGCCTTTTTTCAACTTTGCAGCTTTTTCAATAGGTTGATAAGTTGCACCAACAGAAAGTACGATGTCTTTTGCTGAAGATGCATTGTTTCCTTCTGCTTGAGCTAACATAGGTACGGCACAAAGTACAGGCATAACAAATTTAATTAATTTTTTCATTTTTAAACTCTCTTAATTACATTGAATATAATTTATTTAGCAAATTTATCTTTGGCGTTTTTTTACCGCCAAATGTAATCGATGCTCTAGGACTTCTTTACTCGGTAATACCGTTAAATATTCCGCAATATGAATATCAGAATGCTTTAAATCTAATAATTCAACTTGCTCTTGCTTTTTAGATGTACACAAAATAATGCCTAAAGGTGGATTTTCCCCTTCTTCTTGTTCATATTTTGCTAACCACGCAAGATAAAGTTCCATTTGGCTTTTATGCGAATGTTTAAAGGCCTCCGTTTTCAGCTTGACAGCAATTAAACGTTTTAACTTACGGTTATAGAAGAGCAAATCAATATAAAAATCATCATTATCAATTTGAATACGTTTTTGGCGGGCAATAAAAGTAAATCCTGCACCTAACTCTAAAAGAAATTGTTCAATTTCTCTTAATATGGCATCTTCCAAATCTCTTTCTAAATAACGATCATTGAGTTCTAAAAAATCCAAAACATAGGGATCTTTTAATACCATTGATTGGTTATATTCGCCTTTTTCTCGCAAAATAGTTAATTCTTGCGTAATGGTTTCATCTGGCTTTTTAGAAAGTGCTGTCCGTTCAAAAAGTAATGAACCAATGCGAGATTCTAACGTCCGCGTACTCCAACGTTCTTGGGCTGCCATTGTGGCATAAAAATCTTGTTTGAGTGGATCATCTAAAGTGGATAATAGTACAAAATGAGACCAACTTAATTGTGCAGACAGTGCCTGCACAATTTCAATTTGATTAAAAACATTTGCAAATTTAATCATCTGCAATAAATTTCTTTTACTCCCCCCCTTACCAAACTGTTCCGTCAAACTTTTTGATAAATTTTTGATGATTTCCTTACCATATTCTGCCCGTTCATTTTGCAAAATATGCTGATTAATTCGCTGCCCGATATGCCAATAAAGCAAGGTAAGTTCTGCATTCACCGTTACAGCAACGCGTTGCTTGCTGTTTTGAATTAATTGGCTAATTTCGCCAACTAATTGGTGTTCATTAATTGCAATGTGTTTTTCTTTTTTCATTTAATGCAAAACTCCTGCAAAACCTACCGCTCTTTATTTACTTAAAAACGTCCGCCAATTTATCCACATCTAACACAAGGCTATCATTATTCAACAGCAATGCTGGAATCCCAATAGATCCGCGCGCTTTCACCGCTTCAAACTCTGCACGGCTATCGCGCAAAGCGAGGAAGCGTTTGAGATTGCCTAATGATGATTGAATTTCTACTGGCTCATATTGCACGCCTAATTCTTGCAAGCGCGCCACAAAAGGCGCGGTATCAGGGCAAGTTTCGGCGAAAAATAAAACGGGTTTATCCATCATAAAAATTCCTAAATTTTTGACCGCACTTATTTCTTACACCCTGGGAAACCCAATGCTTCACGGCTGGCGTAATAGGCTTCCGCGACACCTTTGGTTAAGGCGCGGATACGCAGAATGTAGCGTTGGCGTTCGGTTACGGAGATGGCTTTGCGTGCATCGAGCAAGTTAAAGCTGTGTGCGGCTTTTAAAATGCGTTCGTAGGCAGGCAATGGCAATGGTTTTTCTAGGGCTAATAGCTCTTGTGCTTCTTTTTCATATTGCTCAAAGGCTTTGAATAAGAAATCAATATCAGCGTATTCAAAGTTGTACGTGGATTGCTCTACTTCGTTTTGGTGGAACACGTCTCCGTAGGTGGTTTTGCCGAGTGGGCCGTCTGACCAAACTAAGTCATACACGCTATCCACGCCTTGAATATACATCGCCAAGCGTTCTAAACCGTAGGTGACTTCACCCGTAACTGGTTTACATTCTAAGCCGCCCACTTGTTGGAAATAGGTAAATTGGGTCACTTCCATACCATTTAGCCACACTTCCCAGCCTAAGCCCCACGCGCCAAGAGTTGGGTTTTCCCAGTTGTCTTCCACAAAACGAATATCGTGTTGTGTGGGGTCGAAGCCGAGCATTTTTAATGAGCCAAGATAAAGCTCTTGAATGTTGTCTGGGGAAGGTTTGATCACCACTTGGAATTGATAATAATGCTGCAAGCGGTTTGGGTTTTCGCCATAACGCCCATCAGTTGGACGGCGTGAAGGTTGCACATAGGCGAACGCCATCGGCTCTGGCCCAATCGCACGCAATGCGGTCATTGGGTGGGACGTGCCTGCCCCCACTTCCATATCAAAAGGTTGCACAATGGTACAGCCTTGCTCTGCCCAATAAGCCTGTAAGGCAAGGATCATTCCTTGGAAAGTTTTTACGTTAAATTTTGTATCCATAAGTGTTCTGTTTTCATAAGTTAAAGAAATGCGGTCATTATACTGGATAATAGGGAATTATCCCAGTGTTGCGTAAGGTTTATGTGATGATCACAATACAAATTTAGGATAAGGAAAATCAGTAGCGATAAGAGCTAACAAAGGAAAGAAAATCGCATCTATCATTTGGAGTCAAATGATAAAAAAATAAGCCCCGCAATATGCAGGGCTTAAAATTTTGAAAAATCCAACCGCGCTTTAGAAATTAAGTAAAATCAAAGTGCGGTG
>NZ_PQVI01000063.1 GCF_002921145.1 Avibacterium endocarditidis | reverse complement strand
GGCGGAAATATGATAAAAATACCGCCTTGTTTTAATTTTTTCATTTGAATAGGAAACAAAATATGTCAAATTTACAAAATATCATTGAAGCTGCGTTTGAACGTCGTGCAGAAATTACCCCTAAAACAGTAGATGCCGAAACGCGCGCTGCGATCGAAGAAGTGATCGAAGGTTTAGACAGCGGCAAATACCGTGTTGCAGAAAAAATTGACGGTGAATGGGGAACTCACCAATGGTTGAAAAAAGCGGTATTGCTTTCTTTCCGCATTAACGATAACCAAGTGATTGACGGCGCAGAAACCAAATATTACGACAAAGTAGCCCTTAAATTTGCAGACTATGACGAAGCACGTTTCCAACAAGAAGGTTTCCGTGTTGTGCCTTCAGCAACCGTGCGTAAAGGTGCATACATCGCGAAAAATGCCGTATTAATGCCATCTTATGTAAACATTGGTGCTTACGTTGGCGAAGGCACAATGGTAGATACTTGGGCAACCGTTGGTTCTTGCGCACAAATCGGTAAAAATGTTCACCTTTCAGGCGGTGTTGGTATCGGTGGCGTATTAGAGCCATTGCAAGCTAACCCAACCATTATCGGCGACAACTGCTTTATCGGCGCGCGTTCTGAAGTGGTTGAAGGCGTTATTGTAGAAGATGGCTGTGTAATCTCAATGGGCGTATTCATCGGTCAATCAACTAAAATCTATGATCGTGAAACTGGTGAAATCCACTACGGGCGCGTACCAGCAGGTTCTGTGGTCGTTTCAGGTAGCCTTCCTTCAAAATGTGGTAAATATAATCTCTATTGTGCAGTAATCGTGAAAAAAGTTGATGCGAAAACTTTAGGTAAAGTCGGTATTAACGAGTTATTACGTAGTATTGATGAGTAATATTTAATACTAATTAATCAAAAATAAAAATCTGCACGAGAGTTTCTTGTGCAGATTTTTTATGAAAATTTTTATTGGAACATTGCCGAAAAATTTAACTAGAAAGTGTTTTTAAGATAAGTAGTGAACAAAATATCAAAGGAACCGTTTGAGCTTATTTATAATCGTTTTTACAAGAGCCAAGAAAGGAAAGATCAATAAAGCCACCTTATAAAGGTGGCTTATTTTGTGTGGGGAAAAAAATAATTAAATTTATTACCGCACTTAATCAATTAGATTTTACAAGCTCCGCCAGCACAATCATCATTGAGATCTTCTTGGCTGTCTTCTGCGCCATCACGAGTGTTTTGGTAGTAAAGGGTTTTCACGCCGTATTTGTAAGCGGTTAATAAATCTTTTAACAACACTTTCATCGGCACTTTACCGTCTTCAAAACGTTGTGGATCGTAGTTGGTGTTGGCAGAAATCGATTGGTCGATAAATTTCTGCATAATACCCACTAAATGCAAATAACCGTCATTATTTGGAATGTCCCATAATAATTCGTAGTTTTCACTGAGGTTTTCATAATCTGGTACAACCTGTTTTAGGATACCGTCTTTTGATGCTTTTACGCTAACGTGTCCACGCGGTGGCTCAATGCCATTGGTCGCGTTGGAAATTTGCGATGAGGTTTCTGATGGCATAAGCGCCGTTAGCGTTGAGTTACGCAAGCCGAAAGTTTTAATATCTTGGCGTAGGCTTTCCCAATCGTAATGTAACGGCTCTTGCGTGAGTGTATCCACATCTTTCTTATAAGTATCAATCGGTAAAATGCCTTGTGCATAAGTGGTTTGGTCGAAATATTCACAAGCGCCCATTTCTTTCGCAAGGTTCATTGACGCTTTCAATAAATAGTATTGAATAGCTTCAAAGGTGCGGTGCGTGAGGTCGTTAGCGCTGCCGTCCGAATAACGTACACCATTTTTAGCTAAATAATAAGCGAAATTAATTACCCCGATACCTAAAGAACGGCGCGCAAGAGAGCTACGTTCTGCCGCGATCACAGGGTAATCTTGATAATCTAATAGGGCATCTAAGGCACGCACAGCAAGATCCGCAAGCCCATCTAATTCATCAAGGTTCTCAATCGCCCCTAAGTTGAAAGCAGAAAGCGTACAGAGCGCAATTTCACCTTCTTCATCGTGGATATGAGAAAGTGGCTTAGTTGGTAATGCAATTTCTAAACAAAGGTTAGATTGGCGCACTGGCGCAACGCTTGGATCAAATGGTGAGTGCGTATTACAGTGATCCACATTCTGAATATAGATGCGCCCTGTTGAAGCACGTTCTTGCATTAATAGTGAGAACAGTTCAACGGCTTTCACGCTGCGTTTACGAATGTTTGGATCTTGCTCATATTGCGTGTAAAGACGCTCAAATTCATCTTGATCGGCAAAGAATGCTTCATATAAACCCGGTACATCAGACGGGCTAAACAAGGTGATTTCGCCGCCTTTGATTAAGCGCTGATACATTAATTTGTTAAGCTGAACGCCGTAATCCATATGGCGAACACGGTTATCTTCCACACCACGGTTATTTTTTAACACTAACAGGCTTTCTACTTCCAAGTGCCAAATCGGATAATAAACCGTTGCCGCACCACCACGCACGCCACCTTGCGAACAAGATTTCACCGCAGTTTGGAAGTATTTATAGAATGGAATACAGCCCGTATGGAACGCTTCGCCACCACGGATTTGGCTACCTAAGGCGCGAATTGCCCCTGCATTTACCCCAATTCCTGCACGTTGTGAAACATATTTTACAATGGCAGAAGCCGTAGCGTTAATCGAATCTAAACTATCGCCACATTCAATTAACACACAAGAACTAAATTGACGGGTTGGTGTACGCACCCCTGCCATAATTGGAGTAGGTAGAGATATTTTAAATGTCGATGTGGCATCGTAGAAACGGCGTACATAGTCTAAGCGCGTTTCTTTTGGATAGTTTGAGAACAGGCTCGCCGCCACCAAAATATACAAGAACTGCGCGGATTCATAAATTTCACCCGTTACACGGTTCTGTACTAAATATTTGCCTTCAAGCTGTTTGACTGCCGCGTAAGAGAAGGTCATATCACGCCAGTGATCTAAAAAGCCGTCCATTTCGTCCCATTCTTCACGGCTATAATCGGTTAGCAAAGCTTGATCATATTTGCCTAAACGCACTAATTTCTTAACGTGATCATACAAACGCGGTGGATCAAAATGCCCATAGGCTTTTTTACGCAAATGGAAAACCGCAAGGCGAGCAGCCAAATATTGATAATCAGGCGTATCTTTGCTGATTAAATCTGCCGCTGCTTTAATAATGGTTTCGTGAATATCCGAAGTGCGAATGCCTTCATAAAATTGAATGTGGGAACGCAATTCCACTTGAGAAACAGAAACGTTATCCAATCCTTCCGCTGCCCAAGTAATCACTCGGTGAATTTTATCTAAATCGATGGGTTCTTGTTTTCCGTCACGTTTGGTGACCATCATAGCTTTGTTCATAGAAATGATTCCGACTGGTTAGTATTATCTGTCAAAACCACAAGATATAGTGGTTTATTGAAAACGGGATACAAGATAATGTGTTCTTAGCAAAACTGCAAGCACTAAATTTTACGTTCGATTATTGACATAAACTAAGTTATTTATAAATAAGCAAAAATCATGAAAGCTGATTTATCCCTTATTTTTATAAGGAATTAAAAGGCAAAGTGCGGTTAAAAAATGTATAAAAATCACAAATTTTTCAATAGCTAAGAGAAATTTACCGATTTTATTGACCTATTTTTCTCTTCTATGTTAG
>NZ_PQVI01000062.1 GCF_002921145.1 Avibacterium endocarditidis | reverse complement strand
TTTAGGGCGAAACCTAAAGACGCTCAAATGTTCCGATTAAAATAACAAAATTAAAGGAAGAGCAAAAATGCAAGAACAATCCCTCCTTAATATCGACAAAAACCACATCTGGCACCCTTATTCTCGTCTGAATAGTGATGCACCGATGTTTACGGTGGAACGTGCGGACGGGGTGGAAATCACGTTGAAAAATGGCAAGCGGCTGATTGATGGAATGTCTTCTTGGTGGGCGGCGTTGCACGGTTATAATCACCCAAAACTGAACCAAGCGGCGAAGGATCAACTGGATAAAATGAGCCATATTATGTTCGGTGGATTTACCCACGATCCCGCTGGTGAATTGGCTTCTCGCTTGGTGAAATTATTACCTCAAGGGCTAGACAAAATTTTCTTCGCCGACAGTGGCTCTGTGGCGGTGGAAGTAGCGATGAAAATGGCAATTCAGTATCAGCAAGCGAAAGGGGAAAGCGAGCGTTACAAGTTTGCCACCCTTCGTTCGGGCTACCACGGCGACACTTGGCACGCGATGTCGGTGTGCGATCCGATCACGGGTATGCACAGTCTATTTGCGAAAGGCTTGCCCGTGCAGTATTTCCTCCCTCAGCCTAAAACCCCTTTTGACGGACAATGGCAAGAGGCAGATATTCAGCCGCTCAAAGATTTACTGGCAGAAAAGAGCGGTGAAATTGCTGCCTTAATTTTAGAGCCGATTGTGCAAGGGGCAGGCGGAATGTATTTTTATTCGCCGACTTATTTGGAAAAAGCCCGTGCCTTGTGTGATGAATATGGCGTATTGCTGATTTTTGATGAAATCGCCACGGGCTTCGGGCGAACAGGGAAATTATTTGCCACCGAATACACCAATATCAAGCCTGATATTATGTGCTTAGGCAAAGCCCTCACAGGCGGTTATTTAACCCTTTCTGCCACTATTACCACCGCTCACATAGCAGAAACCATTTGCAACGGCGAAGCAAAATGTTTTATGCACGGGCCAACCTTTATGGGCAATCCGCTCGCTTGCGCCATTGCCAGTGCATCCATTGATTTATTATTGGAAAGCGATTGGCAAGGCAATGTGCAACGCATTGAGCAACAATTAAAAATGGAACTTGCCCCTGCAAAATCCTTCAAGGCGGTAAAAGAGGTGCGTGTGCTGGGGGCGATTGGCGTGTTAGAAATGAAAGAACCTGTGAATTTGAACATTTTACAGCCAAAATTTGTCGAAAAAGGCATTTGGCTACGCCCTTTCGGGCATTTGGTGTATATTATGCCTCCTTTTATTATTTCGGCCGCTCAGCTCAGCCAGCTCATGCAAGGCTTATTGGCAGTACTCAAAGAGGTTTACAATGAATAATTATCTCGCTGATTTTGCACAAACACTGGCAGAACTCAAGGCGATTGGGCAGTTTCGTCAGCTTCCCCAGTTAGATCATCAAGGCAAAATGATCGTCAAAGACGGACGTACAATGCTCAATATGTCCTCTAATGATTATTTAGGTCTTGCCAATGATGACGCATTGAAAAGCGAATTTTTAAAAGACTATGGCGAAAACCTACCGCACTTTACTTCCTCTTCCTCAAGGTTATTAACGGGATCTTTCGCCATTTACGAACAGCTCGAAAGCCTAATGGCAAGCCGATTTGAACGCGAGGCGTGCTTGCTGTTTAATAGTGGCTATCACGCCAACATCGGTATTTTGCCCGCGGTGGCAAATAAGAAAACCCTGATCGTGGCGGATAAACTGGTTCACGCCAGTATCATTGACGGCATTCGCTTGAGCGAGGCGGATTTTGTTCGCTATCGGCATAATGATTTCAATCACTTAGAAACCTTATTAGCAAAACATCAAGCCCATTACCAACGAATGATCATCGTTACCGAAAGCATTTTCAGTATGGATGGTGATGTGGTAGATTTACGCCAGCTTGTGGCATTAAAACATCGCTTTGGCAATGTAATGCTTTATGTGGACGAAGCCCACGCTATCGGGGCTTATGGCGACACGGGATTAGGCATTGCGGAACAACAAGGTTGCGTGCAAAAGATCGATTTTTTAGTTGGCACCTTTGGCAAAGCCCTCGCTTCAATGGGAGCGTATGTGGTGTGCGATCAACTGCTAAAAGATTACTTAATCAACAAAATGCGACCGCTGATTTTTTCTACCGCTTTGCCACCGATATGCGTTGCGTGGACGGCATTTCTGTTTGAAAAACTCCCACACTTTGCTACGCGTCGCCAACATTTACATCAGCTAAGCGAAAAAGTGCGGTCGTTTTTTCGACAGAATTTAGCTCAATCCATTGTGAGCGAAAGTGGCATTATTCCTTATATCATCGGCGATAACGAAAAAACCGTTGCCACCGCTCAAACCTTGCAACAACAGGGCTATTATTGCTTGCCGATTCGTCCGCCAACTGTGCCACAAGGCACATCGCGAATCCGCCTTTCTTTAACGGCGGATATGAGCGAGCAAGAAGTGGACGCTTTTCTCACTTTGTTACAGGAATTTCAGCAATAAATGCAAACCAAATTGATTAAAACGGCAGAAAATAACAAACAGCTAATCCTTTATTTTGCCGGCTGGGGAACGCCTGCCAGTGCGGTGGGGCATTTAACCTTGCCCGAAAACACGGATTTATTATTGTGCTACGACTATCAAGATCTGCATTTTGAGCAGGATCTTTCCGCCTATCAGCAAATCCGCCTTGTGGCGTGGTCAATGGGCGTGTGGGTAGCAAATCAGGTACTCGGGGAAACGCCCCTTATCAGTGCTACCGCCATTAACGGCACGGGAAAACCTTGTGATGACGAAATGGGTATTCCGCAAGCGGTGTTTGTTGGAACGCTAGAACAGCTAGATGAACGCAATTTAACTAAATTTCAACGCAGAATGTGCGATGATAGCGACATTTTTCAGCATTATCAAGTATTGGCGGAGCAACGCGATTGGCAAAAAGTGCATTCAGAATTGACCGCACTTTATCACGCGATGCAACAAACTCAGGGGCAGCAAAGTTCAATACAATGGACAAAAGCCATTGTGGGCGAAAAGGATCGCATTTTCCCCGTGCAAAATCAGCTTAGCTTTTGGCAAGCCTACCAAGCGGAGCTAGTGCATATCGTCGAAGAGCAACGCATAAAAA
>NZ_PQVI01000061.1 GCF_002921145.1 Avibacterium endocarditidis | reverse complement strand
AGAAATGATTAACTGCTTAGCGTCTTGGTTTTGATAAAATTGCGAACCCGATTTATTATATCCTACAGCTAAATCTCTGATTGTATTCACTGTCGAGCGAATTTTTGCCCCAGCTGTTTTTTGTTCACTAAAATCAAAAGTATCGTTACTTAGCAACGCTTGTTTCGCATTGTTAGCCATATTATTTGTGGTGTCTAACGATATACCTGTAAGATGGTTTTTCCAATTTTGTAATATTTGATCATAGGCATTCTGTGTTGTGGCGTGTTCCACAGCTACAACAGAATTTGTTTCAGCATAAACAGGTAAAGTAGGAATGCTGGCTAACATCACAGGCGCTAGCATACACATCACTTTTGATAAACGAAATCGGGGCATTTTTCTCTCCTTAAATAATAGTGATAACGCACGTATGCTACGCTGGTGAAAAAGAGAACTCAATTTCCACGCTTCAAAAATATGAACAAGATCACAATAAAAATGAAAAATTGTTTTATTTTTGTTTTTGTGGGGTTTATGCGCGGGATTTATTAACGGATTAAGGTAAGAAAAGGTTGTTGTTTACTAGATAAAAAGTGCGGTATTTTACCGCACTTTTTGTTTAATATAACCACCAAATCATCTAACCAATAAATTTTTATTCTTTTTCAATCTACTATTCTGTTCTTTAGAATGATTGCCAGTTTATGACTTCAACAGGGAAGGAAAATGAATTGGCAGTATGTCTTTGACAATATTCCGAAATTTATTGATGCCAGCATTATTACTTTGCAGCTCTCGTTTTGGAGTATTGTTTTTTCTCTCATTATTGGGCTTTTGTGTGCGGTGGCTACCAGCTACCACATTCGTTTTTTTAATTCGCTCGCTAAAGCCTATATTGAACTTTCTCGTAATACACCTTTGTTGATCCAACTTTTCTTTCTCTATTTTGGTTTGTCTAAATTGGGAATTAAGTTAGATGGATTTACTTGCGCCATTATTGGCTTAAGTTTTCTTGGGGGAAGTTATATGGCTGAGGCGATTCGAGCAGGGATTGAGAGCGTTTCAAAAGGGCAAGTGGAATCAGCTCTGAGCTTAGGATTAACACCCACACAAGCCTTTATTTATGTTATTGCGCCACAAACTTTAAGCCTTTCTCTGCCAGCCATTGGTGCAAATTGTCTGTTTTTAATGAAAGAAACCTCTATCGCCAGCGCGATTGCTATTGCGGAATTAATGTTTATGGCGAAAGAATTAATTGGCCTAGATTATAAAACTAACGAAGCATTATTTTTATTGGTAGTGTTTTATCTCATTATTTTATTGCCAGTTTCGTTTCTTATTCATTATTTAGAGAAACGTAGCCGTTATGCGAAATATGGGAGCGTTTAATAATGGGATTAACTATTTTATTAGAAGAAAATAATCTACAACGATTGTTAAATGGCTTAACGGTTACGGCTGAAATTGCATTTATTTCCGTATTATTCTCTTGCCTGTTGGGTATATTGTTTGGCATTGCAATGACCAGCCGAAATAAAATAATCCAAGGGATTTGTCGTTTATATTTAGAAATGGTGCGAATTATTCCTTTACTAGTGTGGTTATTTATTGCCTATTTTGGCTTGGCTAAGTGGTTGAATATTCATTTAAACGGCATTGCAGTATGTATTTTCGTCTTTATTTTTTGGGGGACGGCTGAAATGGGCGATTTAATGCGCAGCGCATTAAATTCCATTGAAAAACATCAACGGGAATCTGCTTATGCCTTGGGATTAAATAGCACACAAACCTTTTTATATGTGTTACTGCCACAAAGTTTAAAGCGAGTTACGCCAAGTGCGATTAATTTATTTACTCGAATGATTAAAACCAGTTCATTGGCAATGTTAATTGGCGTGTTAGAAGTGGTGAAAGTGGGGCAACAAATTATTGAAACATCGTTATTTACTGATCCTTCCGCGGCATTTTGGATTTATGGTCTTATTTTTCTTTTATATTTCGCAATTTGTTATCCCTTGTCTATTTTTTCTCGTTATATAGAAAATCGTTGGGAGCAATAAAAGGAAATCAAAATGGCACTATTAGAAATTAACCAACTGGTAAAAAAATACGAAAAAACCACCGCACTTCAAGGCATTGATTTAGCCATAAAAAAGGGCGAAGTGGTGGTGTTGCTCGGGCCTTCAGGCTGCGGGAAAAGCACCTTGTTGCGTTGCATTAACGGGCTGGAATCCATTCAAGGTGGTGAAATCGTTTTGCAAGATCAAGGCGTGTTAGGCAAGCAAGTGCCTTGGGTGCAAGCACGCCAACATATTGGAATGGTTTTTCAAAGCTATGAATTATTTTCGCATCTTTCGGTGATCGACAATATTTTGCTCGGCCCAATGAAAGTGCAAAAGCGTTCCCGTTCGGAAGTGGAAAAGCAAGCCGATGAGTTACTTAAACGTGTGGGCTTACTGGATCGCAAAAATGCCTATCCGCGTGAGCTTTCAGGCGGTCAAAAACAGCGTATCGCTATTGTTCGTTCTTTGTGTATGAACCCAGAAATTATGCTGTTTGATGAAGTTACCGCAGCCCTTGATCCTGAAATGGTGCGCGAAGTGCTAGATGTGATTTTAGAGCTTGCCAAAGAGGGAATGACAATGCTGATTGTAACCCACGAAATGGCCTTTGCGCGCCAAGTGGCAGATCGCATTATTTTTATGGACACAGGAAAAATCGTGGAGGAAAACACGCCAGATCGCTTTTTTACCAACCCGAATTCCGATCGGGCAAAAACATTCTTAAACATCTTAAACTATGAACCAAGAGGAATAGACTATGAAGAAAACATTTAAAAAAATCACCGCACTTTTTGCGACTACCCTGCTTGCTGTGAGCCTAACGGCGTGCAATGACAACGAAAGCAATAGCGCGCAAAATCGTCTGCAACAGCTACAAAAGGCCGATAGCGTGCGCATTGGCGTTTTTAGCGATAAACCGCCTTTTGGCTATGTGGATAACCAAGGCAAAAGCCAAGGTTTTGACGTAGAAATTGCAAAAGCCATTGCTAAAGATTTGCTGGGTGATGAAAACAAAGTGCAATATGTCTTGGTGGAAGCCGCAAACCGCGTGGAATATTTGCAATCAAACAAAGTGGATATTATTCTCGCCAATTTCACCGTT
>NZ_PQVI01000060.1 GCF_002921145.1 Avibacterium endocarditidis | reverse complement strand
CCACCACAATGCCTGTTGGAATATGGGTGATTCGTACCGCTGAATCGGTAGTATTAACGTGCTGACCGCCTGCGCCTGATGAGCGATAAGTATCAATACGTAAATCTGCAGGGTTAATTTCTGGCAATTCGCTTTCTGGCAATTCTGGCATTACCGCTACGGTACAAGCGGAAGTATGAATTCGTCCTTGCGATTCCGTTTTTGGCACGCGTTGAACTCGGTGTCCGCCTGATTCAAATTTTAACTGACCATATACATTTTCGCCGCTGATTTTGACGATCACTTCTTTATAACCGCCCTGCTCGCTTTCATTTGCGCTGAGCATTTCCACACGCCAACGCTTACTTTCCGCATAGCGGCTGTACATACGGAATAAATCACCCGCGAAGATCCCAGCTTCATCACCGCCTGTTCCTGCGCGGATTTCTAAATAGCAGTTATATTCATCGTTAGGATCTTTCGGCAGTAATAAAATTTGTAATTGCGCTTCTACTTGCTCAATTTCAGCTTTGCATTCTTCAATTTCTTCTTGTGCCATTTCGCGCATACTTGGATCATCGAGCAATAATTCGGCTTCTTCCATATTGCTATTTAACTGTTTCCAGCGTGCAAAGCATTTCACAACGTCTTCAAGTTGGGCATATTCTTTTGAATAAGCACGAAATTTTTCTTGATCGCTAATGACTGAGGCATCGCCAAGCAAGGCTTCTAGCTCTTCGTGACGTTCATTTAAACTATCTAATTTACTGATAATAGAGGGTTTCATTTGTTGACCTATAAAATCCACTGACAAAAAACGGCGCTTATTCTAGCACGATTTTGGTAAAAATTTATAGCAGTAAGCAAAGTTCAGCGTATTTATGCACAAGAAAAATTCGCTTATTTTGCACCGCACTTAATAATTTGAATAGTTAAGCGTTGGCTTTGTTTAAATATAAAAAAATCTGTACCTCAAGTTCTTGAGTTTAACTCAGCATTTGAGATACAGATTAGTAAAGCCGTCTTTAGGTGAGATTATTTCCCAATCACTTCCAATCCACCCATATATGGACGTAACACCTCTGGCACGGTGATGCTGCCGTCTGCGTTTTGGTAGTTTTCAAGCACGGCAACAAGGGTGCGTCCAACCGCTAAGCCTGAGCCATTTAGGGTGTGGACAAGACGTGGTTTTTTCTCGCCTTTTACACGATAACGAGCCTGCATACGGCGCGCTTGGAAATCCCACATATTTGAGCAAGAAGAAATTTCGCGGTAGGTGTTTTGTGCTGGCACCCAAACTTCTAAATCGTAAGTTTTAGCTGAACCAAAACCCATATCGCCAGTACATAGTAACACTTTACGATAAGGCAAATTTAACAACTGCAACACTTTTTCCGCGTGGCCAGTGAGTTCTTCCAAGGCTTCCATTGATTTTTCTGGCTCTACGATTTGCACCATTTCTACTTTGTCGAATTGGTGCATACGGATCAAACCACGGGTATCACGGCCGTAAGATCCTGCTTCTGAACGGAAACAAGGGGTATGTGCGGTCATTTTAATTGGCAGTTCCGCTTGCTCTAAAATTTCATCACGCACAAGGTTGGTAACTGGCACTTCCGCCGTTGGGATTAAGGCGTAAGGTTGCTCCCCTTCTAGCGGTTTGGTGTGGAATAAATCTTCGCCAAATTTTGGCAGCTGCCCAGTGCCATAAAGGGTGGCGTGATTAACTAAATAAGGCACATAGGTTTCGCTATAACCGTGTTGTTCGGTATGTAAATCGAGCATAAATTGCGCTATCGCACGGTGCATTTTGGCAATTTGTCCTTTCATTACCACAAAACGCGCGCCGCTTAATTTCACGCCCGCAGCAAAATCTAGCCCTTGCAAATGCTCGCCTAAGGTAACGTGATCTTTCACTTCAAAATCAAAGGTTCTTGGCTCGCCCCAACGAGAAATTTCCACATTGTCGTTTTCATCGTTGCCTAGTGGCACTTCATCGGCAGGAATATTTGGAATGCTAAGGGCAATTTCTTGCAGATCCGCTTGCACATCATCAAGTTGGCTTTTTGCCATACTTAATTCAATGCCCATATTATCCACTTCCGCCAATAATGGCTCAATGTCTTCGCCGCGTGCTTTTGCCGCGCCAATGGCTTTTGAGCGCGCATTACGCTCTGCTTGTAAGGTTTCGGTTTTAACTTGTAGGGCTTTGCGCTGTTCTTCTAATTCTGTGATACGCGCTACATCTAGCTCGAAGCCACGTCTTACTTTTAATTTTTCTGCCACTTCCGCAAGATTATTGCGTAATAAATTTGCATCAATCATTTTGTTACCTTTAGAAAATAAATATGCTCAAAAAACCGTTCTATTTTAGATCGGATAAAAAAAATAAACTAGGGTCTGTTGATCATTCATTTTGCATTTGAGTGTTCAACAGCTCCCAAACTACTTGCCAGATTTATAACGGATAGTTGTGCTTTGCTCGTCTAGTTGGCGAAGTTTTTCTAATTTTTCACGAATTTGAATTTCCATTCCTCGAGCAACAGGGAAATAATATTGGGTATCTTTCAGCGCTTCTGGGAAATAATTTTCCCCTGCGGCATAAGCATTTTCTTCATTGTGCGCATAACGATATTCTGCGCCGAAACCTAGTTCTTTCATCAAATGAGTTGGCGCGTTGCGTAAATGCTCTGGTACATCATAATCAGGGCTTTCCACTGCCATTTTCTTCGCAGCGTTAAAGGCTTGATACACCGCATTACTTTTCGGTGCAACCGCTAAATAAACGATCGCTTGGGCAATGGCGCGCTCCCCCTCTGCCGCCCCCACACGGGTGAAGCAATCCCACGCGGCAATGGCCACTTGCATTGCGCGCGGATCAGCATTTCCCACATCTTCTGACGCAATGGCCAATAAACGGCGCGCCACATACAGGGGATCGCCCCCTGCGGTTAAAATGCGTGCATACCAATACAAAGCGGCATCAGGCGCTGAACCACGCACGGATTTATGCAAGGCTGAGATGAGATCATAAAAACGATCGCCTTGTTTATCAAAACGGGCTTGCCGTTCGCCCAACACTTCCGTTAATAAAGTGCGGTGCAAAAATTTGCCATTTTTGCCCTCTTCCGCCATATCTGCCATTAATTCAAGGCTATTTAATGCAAGGCGCGCATCGCCATTGACATATTCCGCCAGCATTGAAAGCAAATTGTCTTCTAAGGTTAAATCAAGGTTGCCTAGCCCTTTTTCTTTGTCATTAATGGCACGCTGTAACACTTGTTCGATTTCTTGTGCGGTTAAGGATTTCAGCACATACACGCGTGCGCGCGAAAGTAAGGCGTTATTCAGTTCAAAAGAGGGATTTTCAGTGGTTGCGCCAATAAAAATCACCGTGCCATCTTCAATATAAGGCAAAAAGGCATCTTGCTGGCTTTTGTTGAAACGATGGACTTCGTCCACAAATAAAATGGTACGCAGCCCTGCGAGCCGATTTTGTTTGGCGCGCTCAATGGCTTCACGAATTTCCTTTACCCCACCTGTTACCGCAGAAATCCGTTCCACTTCCGCATTAATGCGTTGCGCAATAATTTCTGCCAAGGTGGTTTTGCCTGTGCCGGGTGGCCCCCACAAAATCATTGAGTGAATATGCCCTGCTTCAATGGCTTTGCGTAATGGTTTGCCCACGCCAATTAGATGGCTCTGTCCGCAATATTCGTCTAAATGGGTTGGGCGCATTCTCGCCGCTAAAGGGCGAAAATCATTTTCAGCAAAATCAAAAGCAAGATTAGGCATTTTTTTCTCTCGTCTATGGATCATTTCAGGAAAAATAAGGCTAAATTGTAAACCATTTAGCCTTAAAAGTGCGGTGATTTTTGGTTACTTTTTCTTACGCTGATCGTCCAGCTCTGCGCCTTTCGGCACGCTGAATTTAAACAAATTATCTGCCAACGGTTGGTTGGTGATATTACGCAATAAGTATAAATTGGTTTGTCCGTCTTTTTCTGTGGTGCTGAAGTTTTTTAGCACGCCATCAGCATCAATGCGAATATTGAACTGCTTAATATTGCTTTTCGCGGATTTTGGTTTAAGGGTAAAGGTATCCGCTGATTGCGCCACGGTATATTTTTTCCATTGCGCTTGATCGTTGCTGGTAAGCAACACAAATGGCGTATTGTTCACCGCTTCAGACACCCAATTTGCCGTAACCTGTTGCACGAAAGGATCGTAAAACCACAGGGTTTTGCCGTCTGACACAATTTGGCTTTCTTGCGGAGATTGGTTATCCATTCTGAATAAATTCGGGCGTTTAATGCGAAGTTTGCCTTTGCCTTGTTGAATCTCTTTGCCTTTGGCATCACTGACTTTTTGCACATAATCTGCGCTTAACACGTCCACTTTGTTAAGGCGCGCTTGTAATTCACTCACCGCATCAGCCCAAGCCATTTGGCTTAAGCCTAAACATAAAAGTGCGGTGATTTTTACTGCCATTTTTTTCATAAATCTTCCTTCCTTTAATCCTAAAATAATGGGAAACCATTGTGTTAATCAGACAATAAAATTTCCCATTTGTTGCATTTTCTTTATGCTTAGCTTTGTAATTCGCTGAAAGATTGAACTAATAATCCGAACGGCGAGCTAAAATTTCACGCTTACCATTTTGTAGGGGCGAAACAATGCCTTGTTCTTCCAGCTGATCCATAATGCGTGCGGCACGGTTGAAGCCAACGCGGAAACGGCGCTGAATTGACGAGGCTGAAGTTGTGCCAGTTTCGATCACGAAATTCATCACTTCATCAAACAGATCATCAAGATCGCCATCATCACCATTGCGAGCCACTTCGCCCTCTTCATCATCGGCACTGTCTAAAATACCGTCAATATAATCCGGTTTGCCTCTTGCACGCCAGTCATCGGCTACGCGAGCCACTTCGTCATCGCTCATAAATGCGCCGTGAACACGGATTAAATCGGAAGAGCCTTGCCCTGAATAAAGCATATCCCCACGGCCTAACAGAGTTTCTGCACCGCCTTGATCGAGAATGGTGCGCGAGTCAATTTTACTCGCCACGGTAAAGGCGATACGGCTTGGAATATTGGCCTTAATCAAGCCTGTAATCACGTCCACAGAAGGGCGTTGAGTGGCCAAAATCAAGTGAATACCGATGGCTCGGGCTTTTTGTGCAAGGCGAGCAATAAGTTCTTCAATTTGCTTGCCTGCCACCATCATCAAATCAGCAAACTCATCGACAATCACCACAATATAGCTGAGTTTTTCCAGCGCAGGTGGCATTGCGTCCATTGTGTCGCCCGGTCGCCAAATTGGGTTTGGAATTGGCATTCCCATTGCGTTATATTCGTCAATTTTTTCGTTATAGCCTTCAATATTACGCACACGCAAGGCGGATAATAATTGGTAACGGCGCTCCATTTCGTCCACGCACCAACGCAGCGCATTGGCGGCTTTTTTCATATCCCGTAACCACTTCGGTGAGCAAGTGTGGAATGTCGTTATAAATGGAAAGCTCCACCACTTTCGGATCGATCATAATAAATTTCACTTCTTCAGGTTTCACTCTGAAAAGTAAACTTAAAATCATCGTATTCACCCCAACGGATTTCCCCGAACCTGTTGAGCCTGCCACCAACAAATGAGGCATTTTGGCTAGATCTACGATCACAGGATTGCCGCTAATGTCTTTTCCTAGCGCCATTGAAAGCAAAGATTTTGACTCGCGAAATTCTCGGCTATCCAGCACATCACGCAGCGGCACCATTTGGCGCTGTAAATTTGGCGTTTCAATGCCAATATAAGGCTTACCAGGGATCACTTCTGCCACACGAATGGAGCGGAACATCAAGGCACGCGCTAAATCTGTATCAATATTGGTAACTTTGGACGCTTTCACACCCGGTTGCAATTCCAATTCATAACGCGTTACCACTGGCCCAACCAACACATCTTTTACGCTCGCTTTTACATTGAAGTTGCGTAATTGTTGTTCAATGCGTTGCGAGGTTTCTAAGATTTCTTCGCGCGTGATATTTTGTTCTTCCACTTCACGTTTATCCAATAAATCTAAACTTGGCAACGGCGTGGTAGGTTTTTCCGCTTTTTTCACCTGCTTTTGTAAGGCTGGGTGAATTAAGGAATCGCCATAAGGCTTGTAAGTTGGCTGGCTTACCGCAGGCTGATTTACCGTTGATTGCGTTGGATTTTGCCCAGCCAGAATATCCGCTAAAGCATCTTCCGCATTGATTTCTTTTGCGCGCTGCTGCATTTCAGCCAAGCGTTGTGCTTCTTGCGCAGCGAACTGACGCGCTAATTCATCCATTTCATTATCTTGCTCAGGCAAATTTTCTGTTTCAGAATGATTGTCTAACGAATAATCAGGAATGGATACCTTTAATTCAGGTGCTTGTTCTATTGCAGAAAACTCTGTAGAAAAATGCACCGCACTTGGTAAATCTGCCCCATTGGGTAAATCTGCCTGTGCCGTTAAATCCTTCTGTTCAACAACAGCTTGAACAGGCTTAACCATTGTCTGTTCTGTGCTTACGCCAATTTGTGTGGCTGAGCTCGTTACTGTGCTGGTTTGAGGAATACGCACATTCGGCAATGGTTCTTCTTGCCCTACACCATAATTAGAAAGGGATTCCATTTGGCGGGGATCAAAAAGATCTTGGCTATTGGAAACGGATTGGCTTTCATTATGTGCAAATGGTGCTTCTGGCTGAACAAATTCTTGTAAGCCACTAATTTGAATAAAGGTTTGATTGTCTTTATGTTGCTCTTCGCCTGCTTCGTTTTGCGCTGCATTTTCATTTTGTAATGACGAAATTGGCGCAGGCTTTTGGATAATAATTTCCTCTAAAGGCTCAGGCTCGCTGTCTGCTCGTGGCTCGGCGGGCATTGCCATTGCTGGAGTTTTGTCCTCATTCATTGTGAGCCAGTAATAAAATCTCACAAAAAGCTGCACTAAAGCTTTACCTGAACACAAAATAAAGCCTGCAATAGCTGACAATAATGCGCACAAAATCACTCCTGCTTTGCCTAAAACAGGATAAAGGGAAACCACTAAGCTTCCACCTAACACCCCACCAGCAAGATAAGAGCTAGTGTTAGAAAGCAATAAGGTGGCTAATGCGGTTAAACCGCCAAATAATAAAATCCCCCC
>NZ_PQVI01000006.1 GCF_002921145.1 Avibacterium endocarditidis | reverse complement strand
AAAAGGCGATGATTTCACCTTGGAAGACTTCCGCGATCAGCTCGTTGAAATGAAAAAAATGGGCGGAATGATGACAATGCTTGAAAAATTACCGGGCGCGAAAAATCTGCCTGATCATATTAAAAATCAAGTTGATGACAAAATGTTCATCAAAATGGAAGCCATCATCAATTCAATGACCCTAAAAGAGCGCGCCAAACCTGAGATCATCAAAGGTTCACGCCGCCGTCGCATTGCGCTTGGCTCAGGCACACAGGTGCAAGACGTGAATAAATTGCTCAAGCAATTTGACGAAATGCAGCGTATGATGAAAAAAATGCGCAAAGGCGGTATGGCAAAAATGATGCGCGGAATGAAAGGAGTGATGGGGGGAATGGGCGGCCTAGGCGGTCTTGGCAATATGTTCAAACGCTAATTAACCATAAAAAACGGTAAAAATAAAACCGCACTTTAAAAGTGCGGTTTTTTTGTATTTATTCTAGTTCTTTTATTCCAGCATCCCTTGCTGTTTTAAATATTCCAAAACTTTTTGTGTGGCGAGAGAACATTTTTCTTTGTCTTGATAACCAATCCAAGCTAATTCAGCAATTTCACTTTCAGGGCGATAATCACCGATGAAATCGCCTTTGTAACAGGTGAGCGTTACAACGCAATCCATATTTTTTCCGTCTGCTTGAGCGGAAAATGCACCGATTCGTTGAAGGCTATTTTCAATTAAGTCGATGCCCAATTCTTCTTTAATTTCGCGCATTAGGGCTTGTTGATCACTTTCGCCTTGCTCTCTTTTTCCTCCGGGGAGATAAAATTTCTCTTTGCCTTTAGAGCGTGCCATTAATAATTGTTTATCTTTAATGTATAGCCAAGCTAGCTTATCGATTTGCGTCTTCATTTTTGCCTCGCTGAAAAATAAAAATCTGCACCTTAAACGCAGAATATTGTATTCCTGTTTAAGGTGCAGATCAAAGTGCGGTGCTTTTTTTGCGAATTTTATAAAAATTACGCTTTAGCTTGCGCGCGTTTTACTAAAATAACAGAAAGAGTAAACGCAACGGCGAAAGAAATCACCATACCCACGCTGTACATTGCAAGGCTGTCTGGTTTAATAGACGGAATACCTAAGAACCCTGCTGCGCCAAGTGCTTGCGCTTTCACATTAAAGAACGCAATAAAGGCACTGGATAAACCTGAACCGATCATTGCTGCTAAGAAAGCTTGGCGATAACGTAAGTTCACCCCGAACATTGCAGGCTCAGTGATCCCTAATAAAGCAGAAATACCCGAAGGAATGGCTAAGCCGCGTACTTTTGGATCTTTCAATGCGAATGCCACACCTAAACAAGCCGCACCCTGTGCGACGTTTGACATTGCCGCGATTGGGAAGATGAATGTACCGCCCGATAATGACATATTAGAAAGCAGTTGCGTTTCTACGGCGATAAAGGTTTGGTGCATACCAGTGATAACGATTGGTGCATAGAATGTCCCGAAAATACCGCCACCGATAAAGCCAAGTTTGTCATATAACCAAGTTAAACCGATAGTGATCAAATCCCCTGCTTCACGTCCGATTGGCCCAATCACGGTGAAAGCAAGTAAACCCGCGATAAATAGCGAGAACATTGGAGTAATCAGGTTGTCTAGGTAAGACGGCACAAATTTACGGAACGTTTTTTCTAATGTAGCCAGAACCCAAGCAGAAATTAACGTTGGAATTACCGTGCCTTGGTAGCCCACTTTTTCGATTTCTAAACCGAACACATTCCAGTGTGTGATTTTGCCTTGTGCAGCAGTAAGGGCATAGTTCCAACCGTCTGCTAATGCAGGGTGAACCAATAACATTCCCAACGCTGCCCCTAAGAACGGATTTCCGCCGAATTTACGAGTAGCAGAAAAACCGAGCAACACAGGCAAGAACACGAATGGCGCGTTGGCAATAGTATTAATAAAATCAACAAGATCAGAAAGATTGCTAAAACGATCGACTACGGAATAACCTGTAATTGGCTGGCTAGAATCACGCAAGGCTTGTGGTACGTCCCAGAAGAAACCTTGTGCGGTAAGCATACTGTGGATACCCATTAATAAACCGCCCGCCACGATAGCAGGGATAATTGGCACGAAAATATCCGCCAAGCCTTTCACCAAGCGCATAATTAACCCTTGGTTATTTTCTGAAGCTTGTTTTGCAACTTCATTTTTGGTCATATCGCCGATGTTCAGCTGTTTCGCCATTTCATCGTGTACTTTATTTACGGTACCTGAACCAAAAATAATTTGATACTGGCCAGAAACTGCAAATTGACCTTTTACACCATCAATATTTTCAATCGCTTCTTTGTCAATTTTGCTTTCATCTTTCACCACAATGCGTAAGCGAGTTGCGCAATGTGCAAGCGCACTGATGTTATCTTTGCCGCCCAGTTTATCAATCACCTGCTTGGCAACATTTGGAAAATTCATCGGTTTTCTCCTCTTGTTGATATTGAATTAAAATTGCACAGATTCTAGCTAAAACCTTTAAGCGTGGCTAGTGTAATGTGTAAAAACTTTGCTAATGATCAACAGAATTTAGCCAATTTATTAACTTATCTAAATCTTTTTGCCAATTTTGCGATAATTGTTCCAAATAATTGGCGATTTCGCTTTCCCAATTTGGGTTTTCGCTATGCTGGGCTTGTTCGGCGATTTGTTGGATTCGTTTTAAGCCCACCGAACCTGCCGCACCTTTGATTTTATGCGCAATGTTGCCGACTTCAGTTTTGTGCGCGGGTTGAGTTTGATAAATGCGGTAAGCCGCCATTAATTCCGCCATATAATCGGGCATTAGCTGTTGGAAAAGTGCGGTGTTATTTTTTATTACTGTTTTTACGCCTAATAAAGCGACAAATTCATTGAGTGTGGCGAAATCTAGTGCGTCATCTTGCTCTATTGTCGTTTCTCTCATTGCTTTGGAAGAATTTTCGCCTAGCGGCAGCGCAATCTCATCAGCAAAATATTGATAAAGACATTGCGTCAGCGCCTCTAAAGAAAGGGGCTTACGCAGAATATCGTCCATTCCTTGCTGTAAATACTCTTGCTTATTGTGCATTACATTGGCAGTGAGCGCAATGAGTGGCGGCAGATAATCATATTCATCATTTTCGTATTTTTGGCGTAAATGCTGGGCGATTTGAAAGCCCGACATATCAGGCAGTTGAATGTCAATAAGCAGCAAGTCATAGCTATTTTGTTCAAATTTTTCAATGGCTTGTTGTCCCGTCATTGCGACATCTACTTCATAGCCCAATTTTTCCAGCACGGATTTCGCCACGATCACATTCACTTCAATATCTTCAATCAGCAAAATACGCAGCTGGCTTGGTAGATGTTGATGATAGGCTAACGGCTTGCTGACCGCCTCGGCTTGAATGGTTAAGGTAAAAACGGAGCCTCTTCCCACCGCACTTTGCACGCTGAGATCGCCGCCCATTAAATTGGCAATGGTTTTGGAAACTGCCAAACCAATGCCGCTGCCTGCGTGCTGATATTGATTGGATTGCACGCGGTAATACATCGCAAAAATATTCGCTAGCTCGCTTTCAGCAATGCCAATACCCGTATCGGAAATGGCGAAGGCAAATTGCTGTTCGCCAGTTCGGCTAACTTTCAGTTTGATCACGCCTTTTGGGGTGAATTTCACCGCATTATTAATTAAGTTCCATAAAATTTGGCTTAATCTGGCACTATCTAGCATCAGCCATTGCGGTAAATCAGGTTCGTATTCCAGTTCAAATTTGAGCTGATTTTGCTCCGCCATTAAGGTAGCAAAATTGGCAATATCATTAAGAAAAGCATAAAAATCCGTTTCTTTGCGGTTTAACTCAATTTTGTGCGCATCGATTTTTTCTAAATCAATAATATCACTAAAAATGCCCTAAAGACACCGCACTCATATTGATGGTTTTCAGATAATTTTGCTGTTCGGTGCTTAAATTGCCGTCTAATAAAATACGGCTTAAGCCAATAATGCCGTTCAGCGGTGTGCGTAATTCGTGGCTAATGGTGGTCATTAACGCAGTTTTGTTACGGCTATTTTGTTCTAAATCATTTAATGCCACAGAAAGTTTTTTTTCTGCCACCATTCTTTCTGAGACTTCACGGCGTAAATTTTCCACTAATTTGGCTAATTCAAGGCGAGATTTTTCCAGTTTTTCCACCAAAAGGGTGAAGAAATAGATCACAAAAGGCGCGGAAATCAAGCCAAACACCACGGAACGCACCACGTCCGTCCAATAAACCGTTCCCACCACACAAAGGCTGAACAACACTTGTGTGCATAAAGCCAGCACCGCCAGTGCTAAGACGCCAAGTATAGAAAATCGCACGCGTCCAAGGCGGATCACCCAATCCACATAACGTTGTGCGAAGTGTTTGATATTTCTCATTTTACAACCTTGATTTAGCCAAATAGACAATAGCGTTATGATAACAACAACGCATAAAAAAAGAGATAAAAATTTGCCCTAGACAAGGCTAGGGCAAAATTTGAATAGGTAAGAAGAAAAATGATGCGATAATTAACGGCTGCGGAAAATAATGCGTCCTTTACTTAAATCGTAAGGGGTCATTTCCACGGTTACTTTATCGCCAGTTAAAATACGAATATAGTTTTTACGCATTTTCCCTGAAATATGTGCGGTTACAACGTGTCCATTTTCCAATTCCACACGGAACATCGTGTTTGGCAAGGTTTCTAAAATCGTGCCTTGCATTTCAATGCAATCTTCTTTAGCCATTAATTCCTCTAATGTTAATAAAATAAGTCAAAAAACGGGCGAATTATACTCTTTTCACCCGCATTCACCAAGTTTTTTCTAGAAATTTAGCCTAATGGGCAAAATTTAATAAGTTGTGGTAAAATCCGCCGCCGTGAAATTCACTTCATTTTTTATCGTCAACTAAGGAAATGTTTATGAGTATTGCCTCGCCACAAGCGGTGCTAGATTTTTGGTTTAGCGAAGAGAATCAGCCGTTTTGGTTTGTGAAAAGCGATGAATTTGATGACAAAATTCGCGAAAAATTTGACCGCACTTTAAAAGCCGCCGCGCAAGGTGAATGCGCCAACTGGCGTGAAAGCATTGAAGGGCGCTTGGCAGAAATTATCGTGTTAGATCAATTCTCGCGTAATTTATATCGCAACACCCCAGCAGCCTTTGCGCAGGATTCAATGGCATTAGTGTTGGCTCAAGAAGCCATTAAACAGCCTGATTTTGCTAGTCTACCGACCTTATGGCGTAAATTTATGATTATGCCTTATATGCACAGTGAATCAGCGCTGATTCATCAGCAAGCGGTGGAATTATTTACCGCACTCAATGATGATTACACCTTAGATTTTGAACTGCGCCATAAAGCGATTATTGATAAATTTAATCGTTATCCGCACCGCAATGCGATTTTAAATCGCACCTCAACAGCGGAAGAAATTGAATTTTTAAACCAGCCTAATTCTTCTTTTTTCGGAGTATTGAATGATTCATAAATTAATGAAAGCCCGTGATCATCACGAAGCCCATCGTGTTGCCACCACATTAGAGCTTTATTTTGATTTAGTTTTTGTGATCGCCATTGCGGCGACTGCAAGCGGCTTGCATCACGCCCTTGCGGCGCATCATTTTAGTGAAGGCTTAATCCATTTTGCCACCTCGTTTTTCTGCGTGTGGTGGGCGTGGATGAACTTTACTTGGTTTGCCTCTGCTTACGACAATGATGATTTTACTTATCGTATCGTAACAATGGTGCAAATGTTCGGCGCGATTATTTTAGCTATTGGCATTAATAATGTATTTGAGCACAACGATTATGTGATGATTTTGATCGGCTACATCGTAATGCGTGTGGCAATGGCATATCAATGGTTTCGTGCTGCAAAAGGTGATCCAGAGCGCCGCACCACCTGCTTACGTTATGCCTTCGGAATTATTTTCGCACAAATTTGTTGGACTATTGTGGCATTAAAATTCCCTTATTTATTCAACACCTTATTCCCATTCTTAGCCTTGCTTGAGCTTTCTGTGCCGGCCTGGGCGGAAAGCGCCAACAAAACCCCTTGGCACCCACACCACATTTCAGAGCGTTACGGCTTATTAGTGATTATCGTTTTGGGCGAAGGGATTTTAGGCGCAACTAACGCCATCACACCATTATTCCACAGTAATGAAGCAATGCTCACTGAAGCATTCCCATTAGGCTTAGGGATTTCAGCGTTAATGTTCTCCCTTTGGTGGCTTTATTTCAAAATGCCTTGGGGGGAATTTTTACACAGTGATCGCACGTTAAATAATGCCTTAGTCTATGGCTACGGACATTTATTGATTTTCATCGCGCTTACCGCTTTAGGTTCTGGATTAGAATTGTTAGCCGATTCCGTGAAAGAATTTGGCACAATGGCAGAAGTGGTGGAACACGCAAGTTCAAATGCACATTCTGTTTCACCTTTATTTGCAATGACCGTGTTAAGCATTTGCTCGGCAGTTTATCTCATTGCCTTAGCATTCTTGCGTTGGTATTTAGACAAAGACACCAATTACAGCGTGATCGGTTTTGTGCTTGCTATCGCTGCGACTTTCCTTGGCGTGCTATGTGTGTATTTAGGAATGCCGTTGCAATGGTCAATTTGGTTCACCGTGATTGCACCAATTGCAATGATCTCATTCTATAAAACGAAGCCAATTGGTTAAGTTTCATTGATCTTTCCCCTAGTCGAAAAAATGGGCTAGGGGAGATTTAACATTTTGATTTTTCTCACTCTTGTATTAGGATAACTAAACCTAATCTAAATAAGGAAGAGCATTATGTTAATTCACCTTTCAACACAACCTGCCAGCCCAGTTTGGGGCGAAAATGCATTATTGAGTTTTGCAAATGACGAAGGCACGGTTCACCTTAAACAAAATTCCACAAATTCCAACCGCACTTTAATTCAAAAAGCCGCGCGCAAATTGCGTAATCAAGGCATTAAAGAGGTGGAATTAGTGGGCGAAAATTGGGATTTAGAAAACTGTTGGGCGTTTTATCAAGGTTTTTATTCGGCAAAACAGGATTATGCCATTGAGTTTCCTCATTTAGATGACGAGCCGCAAGCGGAGCTATTTGCCCGCATTCAGTGCGGTGATTTTGTTAGAGAAATCATTAATTTACCTTCCGATGTTATCACACCACAAAAATTAGCTGAGCGTGCTGCGCAATTTATTGCCGAGCTTGCAGCAGAATACGCCAATGAAAGTGCGGTGAATTTTGAGATTATTTCTGGCGAAGCCTTATTAGAGAAAAATTATCAAGGCATTTGGAATGTGGGCAAAGCCTCCAACCATAAGCCAGCAATGCTGCAATTAGAGTTCAACCCAAGCCAAGATCCAAACGCCCCTGTTTTAGCTTGTTTAGTGGGCAAAGGAATCACCTTTGACAGTGGTGGTTATAGCTTAAAGCCAAGCGATTCAATGTCCACAATGCGCACCGATATGGGCGGAGCTGCTTTAGTTACAGGCGCATTAGGTATGGCCATTGCAGGCGGTTTAAATCAGCGCGTGAAGCTTTATCTTTGCTGTGCAGAAAATATGGTAAGCGCCGAAGCAATGAAGTTGGGCGATATTATCACTTATCGCAATGGCGTAACCGCTGAAGTGTTGAATACAGACGCAGAAGGGCGTTTAGTGCTAGCTGATGGCTTAATTGAAGCGGATAAGCAAAATCCACAATTTATTATTGATTGCGCCACCTTAACGGGCGCGGCAAAAATGGCGGTGGGCAATGATTATCACAGCGTCCTTTCAATGGATAACGAACTGGTTGCAAGCTTGTTTAACGCTGCACAAACGGCTAACGAACCTTTCTGGCGTTTGCCTTTTGAAGAATTTCACCGCGCGCAGATCAGCTCTCAATTTGCCCAAATCGCCAATATTGGCACAGTACCAGTGGGCGCAGGCGCAAGTACGGCAACAGCATTTTTATCTTACTTCGTGAAAAATTACCAACGCCATTGGCTGCATATTGATTGTTCGGCGACTTATTGTAAATCAGCCAGTGATTTATGGGCAACAGGCGCAACAGGCATTGGCGTGCAGACCTTGGCGCATTTTTTACTCAACCAAGCAAATTCATAGGAGGAAAGCGTGGAGCGGACATTATCCATTATTAAACCTGATGCGGTAGAGCGTAATTTAATTGGCAAAATTCTCAACCGCTTAGAAAGTGAAGGGTTTCACATCATCGCAATGAAAATGGTGCATTTAACGCAAACACAAGCAGAAGGGTTTTATGCGGAACATCAAGGAAAGCCATTTTTTGATGATTTGGTGAAATATATGACTTCCGCGCCAGTGGTGGTTTCGGTGCTAGAAAAAGAAAATGCGATAAAAAGCTACCGCACTTTAATGGGCAAAACCAACCCTGAAGAAGCCGATGAAGGCACATTGCGCAAAGAATTTGCTTTAAGCAAAACACAAAACTGCGTTCACGGCTCTGATAGCCCAGAAAGCGCCGCCCGTGAAATTGCCTATTTCTTTGCTGGCGAAGAAATTTGCCCAAGAGTAGAGTAATTTTGTGATTTTCTAAAACAAAAGAGCCAATAAAAATTGGCTCTTTTTTATAAGCATAAAAAATAGAAAATTAATCCAAACGGGCTGCCATTTTGAGCCAGTCAGCTTTAAATTCACGGCGCATATTATTAATTGCGTCAATAATATCGTGATGAACAAGTTGTTCGTTTTGAATACCCACGCAGTAGCCACCTTTGCCTTGTAAAAGCAGATCTACTGCATAAACACCCATACGAGAAGCTAAAATACGGTCAAAGGCGCAAGGGGTACCACCACGTTGGATATGCCCTAAAATCGTCGCACGTGTTTCGTGTTTTACACGGGCTTCAATTTCTTTGGCTAACTCATTCACATCACAAATATGCTCTGTCATTGCAATGATTGCGTGGCGTTTACCTCTCAAAATACTACGTTCGATTTGTTGAATTAATGCTTCGCGGTCAAATTCCACTTCAGACGCAACAATGTATTCACAGCCACCTGCAATCCCCGCAGAAATGGTTAAATCGCTACAATGTCTGCCCATTAATTCCACGATTGAAATACGTTGGTGCGAACTTGAGGTATCACGCAAACGGTCAATAGCCGTTACCGCCGTTTCTAATGCGGTTTGATAGCCGATGGTGTAGTCTGTGCCTGCCACATCGTTATCAATCGTGCCGGGAATACCCACGCAAGGGAAGCCGTGTTCTTCGGTGAGCAATTTTGCGCCCATATAAGAACCGTCTCCGCCGATAACAACGAGCGCATCAATACCGTGGGAACGTAAAATTTCCGCACATTTCGCCCGCACTTCTGGTTTTTTAAATTCTGGGAAACGTGCTGAACCAAGGAATGTTCCGCCGCGGTTAATAATATCTGATACGCTATAACGTGTTAATTGTTTGATTTTATTGTGATAAAGTCCGTGATAACCATCATAGATACCATAAACTTCTAAGCCTTCGCCTAAGGCTGAACGAACCACGCCACGGATCGCAGCATTCATTCCAGGGGCGTCCCCACCACTTGTTAATACGGCAATTTTTTTAATCATAATCGTTAATACCTTTATTCAAAGTTAATAATATAAAAACTGTGCGTAGCTTACACTATTCGCAAAACCTGCTCTAGAAAAATTTTGTGAATTCTATCACATTTTGATTTAGGTTAAGTATTTGGCTGTAAGCTATCAGCTTGAGCTTGTTCAATCTGCACCACGCTGGTTGGTTCGTGATGAATTACTATATCCACGCGGGGAAAACATTGGCGTAAACGCTGTTCTAGATGATCGGTGATTTGATGCGCCTCTACAAAAGAAAGGTGATCATCGAGTTCCAAATGAAATTGAATAAAACGAATTGCCCCTGAACGGCGAGTACGCAAATCGTGAAAGCCTAAAATATTCGGCTGCGATTGAATTACCTGTTCAATTTGCGTAATTTCTTCTAGCGGCAAGGCTTGATCGAGCAATAACTGAATAGCATCGTAAAACATTTTTGCCGCATTACATAAAATATATAAAGCAATTACAATAGCAAAAATTGCATCAGCCCACAGCATACCCCATAAGCTCAACCCTAAAGAACATAAAATGGCAATGTTCATCAGCAAATCTGTTTGATAGTGCAAGCGATCCGCCTTAATCGCAGGGCTATCGGTTTGCTTGATGATATGGCTTTGATACAGCACCAGAAGCAAGGTTGCCACAATGGAAAACAGCGTAACTATAATGCCGAGATAGGTTTGATTTAACGGCTGCGGTGAAGTTAAACGGTAAATCCCTTGTAATAAAAGGAAGATCGCACTACCAGAAATAAACGCACTTTGAATGAGCGAAGCAAGTGATTCCGCTTTGCCGTGTCCAAAAGAATGGTTGTGATCCGCAGGCATTAGGGCAAAACGCAAGATCAGCATATTCATAAAAGAGGCTAATAAATCCAGCGTGGAATCCGTAATGGACGCTAGCATACTGACGGAATCCGTTTTCCACCACGCAAAGCCTTTGATTAAAATTAACAGTAACGCGGTGAAAATGGCACAATTCGCTGCCCGTTTCACCTGTTTAGAATAGACTTCTTGCATTAGGGATTACAGCTCCAAGTGAAATGCCCATTGTTTAATTTTTGCATTTCTTTATCCACCACATATTTCTTCAAATAACGAATTACTCGGTTGTGTTTCATATTCATTAATTTGCGATCTTTGGCAATTTTCACAGAATATTGATATTGCACAAAACCACAAAATGGAATCTCTTTACCCCGCGCTACATTTACTTGCCAATCAGGATTTTGTTCGGTCGGATCGTAAATCACAAAGGCAAACAGCTCATTTTTTTTACTATAAATATCAAAATGCTCTACGCCAGTATTTCGATAAACCCGTTTGCGCAAGCCAATGCGATCTTTTAAAGAGAGCTTATCCTTATTGCGATCTTGCAATAATTCGATGGCACTATGCCATTGCTCCGCGCTTTCACCTTTTGGCACATAAACGTAACGCGCAATGGTTCCTAAATCTTGCTGCGAGGCGAGATAATAGGTTTTATCATTATGCTGGATCTGTTGCTCCACTGAAAGTTGTGGGGAAGTGGTGCAAGCAGTCAGCCAAAGTGCGGTGGAAAAAATCACAATTTTTTGTACCGCACTTTTTTGTTTTACAATCCATGGAAGTAATTGTTTCATTTTATTCACTTAAATCCCGTTTAAACACGAATTCCTTTTCCGTTGATGAAGTGGCGTCAAACCAGTAGCCACCGAGATCGAACTCTTTTAATTGTTCCACTTGAGTGAGGCGATTTTGAATGATGTAACGACACATTAAACCGCGTGCTTTTTTCGCATAAAAGCTGATCACTTTATATTTACCATTCTTATTATCTAAAAAGACTGGCTTTACAATATGCGCCTTCAGCTCACTTTCCTTAACGGATTTATAGTATTCATCGGAGGCAAGATTGACCAACACATTATCCCCTTGCTGATCCAAGGCTTGTTGCACCGCCGCGGTGATAATATTGCCCCAAAAATGATACAAATCCTTGCCTTTCGGGTTGGCTAATTTTGTTCCCATTTCTAAACGATAAGGCTGCATTAAATCCAAAGGACGTAGCAGACCATATAAGCCCGATAGCATTCTCAAGTGTTGCTGGGCGAATAAAATATCATCACGGGATAAATGCGTGGCATCTAGCCCCGTATAAACATCACCTTTGAACGCAAAAATCGCAGGGCGCGAGTTTTGTTCATTGTGATCCTTATTCCACTCAGCAAAACGTGCCACATTTAATGCGGCTAATTTATCGCTAATGGACATTAAAGATGCAACATCTTGCGGCGCAAGCTGACGACAAATCTCAATCAGCTGCTCGCTATATTCCGTTAAATCAGGCTGAGAAACGTCAAATTTTTCCACCGCACTTTCAAAATCAAGAGTTTTGGCGGGAGAGATAATTGCTAACATAATGAAATCCTTATAAATTCTTTAAAGCGTTAAGGGCAGTTGCCATTCTATCGGCGCTAATTGATGCTGTTGTAAATAGGCGTTCGTTTGCGAAAAATGCTTGCAACCGAGAAATCCGCGATGTGCCGATAAGGGCGAAGGGTGTGGCGCAGTTAGCACGCAATGTTTTTGTCTATCAATAAATTGCCCTTTTTTCTGCGCGTGGCTGCCCCATAAGAGAAAAACAAGATTTTCGCGTTGTTCATTTAAGGCGGCAATCACCCGATCGGTAAAAGTTTCCCAACCAAAGTTTGAATGGGAATGGGCTTTGCCTTGTTCCACGGTTAAAACCGTATTTAACAGCAGCACACCTTGTTCTGCCCAGCTCACTAAATAACCGTGCTGAGGAATTTGAAAGCCCACATCATTGGCTAATTCTTTATAAATATTGACTAACGAGGGTGGTGGCGCAATACCAGGTTTCACCGAAAAAGATAGACCGTGCGCTTGGTTTGGCCCGTGGTAAGGATCTTGCCCTAAAATCACCACTTTCACTTGATCAAACTCGGTTAATTTGAAGGCATTGAAAATCTCATTGCTCGGCGGATAGACAATTTTGCCTGCCGCTTTTTCACGCTGGACTTGCTGTAAGATTTGCTGAAAATAGGGCTGGCTTTTCTCGCCACCAATCACATCTTTCCACGTTTTCATTTTGTTTTCCTCAGCGTTAAACCTAGGCTAAGATTATAAAGAACCTCACCTCAAATTAACAGCCTCTATTCCAATTTAATGTTTAACTAATCTTTATAAAAATGTTAAATAATTGTTAAATTTAAAATGATGAATTTATTTTATTTTTGATATGTATCAATTTAGCTATTTTTGTTTGATAAATTCAATCTGATCCATATCAAAATAATTGAATTGGTCAAATTTTTTGATAAAATCCCTACCAACTTATGATTAATTAACAAACAAATTTAGGAGTTCTTATGATTAAAGGTATCCAAATCACTCAAGCTGCAAATGATAACTTATTAAATTCATTTTGGTTATTAGACAGTGAAAAAGGTGAAGCACGTTGTTTATGTGCAAAAGGTGATTTCGCAGAAGATCAAATCGTAGCAGTAAGCGAATTAGGTCAAATCGAATATCGTGAATTACCAGTAAATGTTGCCCCAACAGTAAAAGTTGAAGGTGGTCAGCACTTAAACGTAAACGTTTTACGCCGTGAAACTTTAGAAGACGCGGTGAAAAACCCTGAAAAATATCCACAATTAACCATCCGTGTTTCTGGTTATGCAGTACGTTTCAACTCATTAACCCCAGAACAACAACGTGATGTAATCACTCGTACTTTCACTGAAAGTTTATAATTTCTCCAATTAGTAGTTTAGACTATAAAAAATCGCCCTTAGCTATCGGGCGATTTTTTTATGCAATCATATTGTTTTCAGGTAATTCTCAACAAAATTTAAGGGATAAAAAATATCTTATCCTTACTATTTAAATACTAAGAACGCTCCACTTCCAATCTTTCAAACACCAACACTCTATTTTCTAGTTTGCGTAGTAATAATGTGGCGATGCCTGTAATTGCAAGGTAGATGACACCTGCGATGCCGTAAATGGTGAGTGCGTCATATTCTGTGCCGTAAAGCTGTCTTGCGTAGCCCATAATATCTAAAATGGTAATGGTTGAAGCAAGCGATGTGCCTTTAAATACCAAAATAATTTCATTGCTGTAAGACGGCAAGGCGCGTTTTAAGGCATAAGGAATTAAGATTTTCAGTGTTTGCCAACGGCTTAAGCCAAGCGCTGCACAACTTTCCCATTGTCCTTTTGAGATCGCTTTCACTGCGCCGTAAAATAATTGTGTAGAATAAGCCGCACTGTTTAGCGCAAGGGTGAGCATTGCGCAAAACCACGCATTAGACAATAACGCCCACGCGGGGCTTTCTACGATCCATTGGAATTGTCCTGGGCCGTAATAAATTAAGAAAAATTGCACTAATAGTGGCGTGCCAGTGAATAAAGTTAGGAAAATATTCACCGCACTTTTTAGCAGTTTATTTTCCATCGCAAGAATAAAGGTTAAAGCAATGGCCAAAATAAACGCAAAAAAGAGCGCCGAAACCGTAAGCAATAGACTTGTTGGAATCCCCTGTGCGATGGTGATGAAATAATCGTGAATCATTATTCCACTCCTCTTTCAAAGCGGGTAAAACGCCATTCGAGCTTACGGATTAGCACTTGGCTGATAAGCGTAATTACTAAATACATCAATGCAGCAAAGCCATACCAAGTGAAAGGTTCGTGGGTTCTTGTGTTAATTAATTCCGCTTGACGCATTAAATCGTGTACCCCAATCAATGAAACGAGGGCGGTATCTTTTAATAACACTAACCATTGATTGCTCAAGCCCGGTAAGGCGTGTCGCCAAACTTGCGGCATAATGATATGCAAAAAGGTGTAGCTACGGCTTAAACCAAGGGCTGCGCCTGATTCCCATTGCCCAAGGGGAATGGCTTGAATGGCGCCACGCAAGGATTGCGAAGCATAGGCGGCAAAAATAATGGATAACGCCAACACCCCACAAAAGAATGGGCTAAGTTCCAAATATTTTCCAGTGATTAATTCCAACACTTCAGGAATGCCAAAATAAATTAAGAAAACCACCAAAATTTCAGGCAAGCCACGCAAAAGGGTGATGACAACGGCGCTCGGTTTACGCACGCATTGCCATTTGCTCATTTCTAGGCTAACAAAAATGAGCGATAAAACGAGCCCTAATAATAAGGAACACACCGCTAACCCTAAGGTCATTAGGGTTGCGGTGTACATTAAAGGAAGATAATCCACAAACATAGCGATTATTTAGTCATCCATTTATCGTAAATTTTTTGGTATTCGCCGTTTGCTTTAATGGCTTCGATACCTTTGTTTAGGCTTTCTACTAAAGCAGTGTTAGATTTATTTACTGCGATACCTAAACCGTTGTTGAAGTAACGTTTATCCGTAACACGCTCGCCCACGAAAGTTAATTCAGGGTTTTTCTCGAACATATCACGCAATACGTCAGTATCACCGAAGATCAAATCAATACGCCCGTTTTTTAAGTCAAGAATGGCATCTTGCAGGCTTGCGTAAGATTTAGCAGTGTATTGTTTAGCTTCTGCGTTAGCATATTGTTGGTAAGTTGTCCCATTTTGCACACCCACGGTTTTCGCCGTAGCTAAATCTGCTTTTCCTTTTACTGCGATGAAACTTGCTGAGCTTTCGTAGTAAGGTTGGCTGAATGCCACTTGTTTTGCGCGAGCTTCGGTAATATCAATAGCTGAAATTGCAGCATCAAACCCACGGCCTTTAATTAAGCTTGGAATTAACGCGTCAAAAGCTTGGCTTTTAAAATGACAAGTGGCTTCGATTTCTTTACAAATTGCATTGGCAATATCCACATCAAAACCAACGATTTCGCCTTTTTCATTGGTTAATTCAAATGGCGGATAGCTTGGTTCCATTGCAAAAGTAATATCTTGTGCTTGCGCCATTGCCGCTGAACTTGCTAAAAGGGTTGCTAAAAGTAATTTTTTCATTGTGTAATTCCTTAATGTGAATGAGATAAATATTGTTTAAATTGTTCCGTTTTTGGCTGCATAAAACAGTTTGCATCGCCCATTTCGATGATATGGCCTTTTTCCATATACACCACTTTGGTTGCCACTTTCTGTGCCACAGAAACTTCGTGGGTCACAATTACTTGGGTTATGCCCGTTTCTTGTAATTCCTGAATAATGGATACCACTTGCGCCGTAATTTCAGGATCAAGCGCTGCGGTTGGTTCATCAAATAATAAAACTTGCGGTTTCATCATTAATGCTCGGGCAATCGCCACACGCTGTTGCTGTCCACCAGAAAGATGCAATGGAAAGCGATCAGCAAATTCTTCTAAACGTAAACGGGCAAGCAATTCAAGGGCTTGTTTTTTTGCCGTTTCTTTATCTAATCCAAGCACCTTTACGGGCGCTTCGATTAAATTTTCAATAACCGTTAAATGCGGCCATAGATTGTATTGCTGGAATACCATTCCCACATCTTGGCGTAATTGACGCATTTGTTTTGGATTTGCCGTTGCCGCAGAAAGATCAAATTTATTGTTGGCAATCACCAACTCACCAGACTTTGGCACTTCTAATAAGTTTAAGGTGCGAATCAGCGTACTTTTCCCCGCACCACTTGGCCCTAATAAACCACGGTATCCCCATCTTCCGCCGTTAGGTTAATGTCAAACAGGGCTTGCGATGAACCGTAGAAAAAATTGAGATTTTTTACACTAATGGTCATTTTTGTTGTTAGCTCTAGATTTAAAGTTGAAATAATATTAATGTTTTTTGCATAACTATGCAAATAAAAAGTCAAAAAATTTTCACCGCACTTTTGTATGGGTGCTTTTGAGATAAAAATCCCTTAATTTTGTCCCGCACTTTCATCGGAAGGCCAAGAATGCACTACGGCTTTAACTAAGGTTGCAAGTGGAATCGCAAAGAACACGCCCCAGAAGCCCCATAATCCACCGAAAATCAGTACGGCGACAATAATGGTCAGCGGATTAAGGTTTACCGCTTCAGAGAATAAAAATGGCACGAGTAAGTTTCCGTCTAAAATTTGACTTATCACATATGCGGCGATTAATGACCAGAAAGTCGGTGTAATGCCGAATTGCGACATTGCCACTAACGCCACAGGAATGCTTACTAACACCGCGCCCACATAAGGCACTAGCACGGATAGCCCCACGGCAACGGCGAGCAACAAGGCATAACGCAGATCGAAAAACAGGAAGATTGCATAAGTAATCACGCCAACTACTAGAATTTCAATAATTTTGCCGCGAATATAATTGGCGATTTGTTTTTGCATTTCTTGCCAAACTTTATCGGCCAGTTTGCGGTTGCGTGGTAAAAAATCCACTGATGTAAGTGAGTAATTCTTGTTTATCTTTCAATAAGAAAAATACCATTAATGGCACAAGGAAAGCGTAAATGCCTAGGCTCACAAGGCTGATAATAGACGAAATCGAGAGTTTGAGCGCTGATTCACCAAAGCCTAAAATTTTGCTTTTCACGCTGGTGAAGAAGCTGTCAATCATTTGGTAATCCACCACTTCAGGATAATGCTCAGGCAAGGAAAGTAGCCAGTCATTGAGCGAATTAAACATATGTGGCAATTCGCTAAACAAGTTAATAGTTTGATTAACCAGTGTTGGAATGAGTACCAGTGCGATAATCAGCACAATACTAATAAAGCCGCCAAGCACTAAAATGGTGGCTAGTAAGCGGGGGAATTTGAGTTTTTCATTTAACACGCGGATTGGCATTTCCAGCAAATAAGCCAGTACGATGGCCACCAATAACGGCGCAAGTAAATCACTAAAAAAATAAATGGCGATAAAGCCAAACAGCAAAATGGCGAGTAATGCCATTGCCTGCGGATCACTAAATCGGCGCTTATACCAATTTTTCAACATTTCTAACATAAAAGCTCCTTTCGGCGAGAATTTGTGCTGATTATAAGGTAAAATGAGACTGATTTAATACAAGGAATTTTCTATGACTGTTAAAATTTATCACAACCCGCGTTGTTCCAAAAGTCGCGAAACCCTTGCCTTATTACAACAGCAAGGAATTGAGCCAGAGATCGAGCTTTATTTAGAAAAGCAATATTCCGTTGACTTCTTACAACAGCTCGTACAAAAGTTGCTGCTTAACAGCGTGCGCGAAATGATGAGAACTAAGGACGATTTATACCGCACTTTGCAGCTTGATAATCTTGAACTCACCGAAAATCAGCTGTTGGAGGCTATCGCACAACATTCTGCCTTGCTTGAACGCCCTATTGTGGTGAATGGCGAAAAAGCGAAAATTGGCCGCCCACCAGAAAGTGTTTTAGCAATTTTATAATTTCTTCGTTATAATAATGCCCGCCCAAAATAGGGCATTATTTTTAACAAGTATTTTTAATTCGATTAGAGGCAACAATGAAAAAGAAAAACGCTTTTGCGCCCCTTGCTGACGTGCAAGGTTGCACCGCCTATCAGCATAACAAAGGGACAATTCGTGATAACGCTATTCAGGCATTATTATCCGACAAATTATTTCGTCAACGCATCGAGAAAAAGCGAAAAGGCAAAGGCAGTTACCAGCGTAAGGCAAAGCATCAAGGGAAATATTTTGAAAAGCCCGATTATCAAATTTTTGGCAACAAAGATTTTATAATCGGGTTTTTCTTAACAAAAATAGCAAATAGAGGAAGTCATTATGTCAATCAGAACAGAATGTTTATTTAGCAACGAATGGAACGTACGAATTAGCGATCCCGGTGAGGAAGGCGCGCACAGTCATTTTTTTGAGAAAATTTATATTACGCTTGATGCCCATATTGACGGAGAAAAGATCACCTATGAATTCACCCGCAAAGTGGAAGATCAAGTAAAAATCAACCGCACTTTTACTGATTTAACCGAATTATTCAAATTTTTAGGCGAATATCTTGACCCTGTGGCGCTAGGATTCTTAGGCGTAAAAATTGGGAATTTAGGGGTGAAAGCTTAATCTGATTGATAACTAAAAAGAGCGATTTTCAACCGCTCTTTTT
>NZ_PQVI01000059.1 GCF_002921145.1 Avibacterium endocarditidis | reverse complement strand
AAAAAATAATGAGAGTTTTACACGTTTGTTCAGAACTTTATCCCTTACTGAAAACAGGCGGATTAGCAGATGTAATGGGGGCATTACCTTTCGCACAACAGCAAATTGGCATTGACAGCCGTGTTGTATTACCAGCCTATCCTGCTATTGTAGCAGGTATTCCTCACACCGTTGTGGTGGCGGAATTTGATAATTTCGCAGGGCATATTGTGCTGCGTTATGGAGAATACAACGGGCTGGGCGTTTATTTGATTGACGCACCGCACTTGTATGCCAGAGAGGGCAACCCTTATCACGATCAATGGTACAACGATTATGCCGATAACTATAAACGCTTCGCCTTGCTCGGCTGGGTGGGAGCTGAGTTAGCGGTGGGCTTAGATGCGTGGTGGCAAGCGGAAGTGGTACACGCCCACGATTGGCACGCAGGCTTAGCCAGTGCCTACTTGGCGGCGAAAGGCCGCCCCGCAAAATCGGTGTTTACCATTCACAATCTCGCTTATCAAGGGGTATTTTCTTATCATCATTTATTTGAGTTAGGGCTACCTTGGGAAATGTTCAATATTAATGGCTTAGAGCTACACGGACAAATTTCCTATTTAAAATCAGGACTTTATTATTCAGATGTGGTAACCGCCGTTAGCCCAACCTACGCCCAAGAAATTACCACGCCAGAATTTGGTTACGGCTTGCAAGGCTTATTAAGTGCTTTACGCCACGAGGGGCGTTTAGTCGGCATTCTCAACGGCGTTGATGAATACATTTGGAATCCAAATAGTGATCCTTATATTGAAGATCATTACAAATTAAAAGCAATGACAGGCAAGCGGAAGAACAAAGAAAAATTGCAGGCTTATTTCAACTTACCACAAAATCCGGAGGCATTATTATTTGTGATGGTTACCCGCCTCACGGAACAAAAAGGCGTGGATTTATTGCTACAAAGTGCCGAAACTTTGGTACAACAAGGCGGTCAGCTTGTGGTGTTAGGCTCGGGAGCAGCCCATTTAGAAGAGGGGTTACGCCAACTTGCCGCCTATTATCCTGAAAATATCGCGGTGAAAATTGGCTATGATGAAGCCTTATCCCATCTCATTATCGCAGGGGGCGATGTGATTTTCGTGCCAAGTCGCTTTGAACCTTGTGGTTTAACCCAGCTTTATGGCTTGAAATACGGCACATTACCGCTCGTGCGTGCTACAGGCGGATTGGCAGATACGGTGGTGGACAGCCATTCAGAAAACATCAAAGCCCGCCGAGCCACGGGGTTCGTTTTTAATGATGCCAATGTAGAGGGGCTTTGTTGGGCGATCAATAACGCATTCGCCTTATGGCAAAAACAGCGTTTATGGCAAGGCGTAAGAGCGGTGGCAATGGAGCAAGATTTTAGCTGGCAAATTGCCGCGAAGCATTACCAAACCTTGTATCAACGCTTGTTGGGTGTGTGATTAAAACGCTCAACATAGGCGAGGCAAATAATACGGCAAGGTTCAACTTAGAAATGGATAATGCCGTATTATTTTGACCTCAACGGGCGTAAGGTTATCGAAACCAAAGTGCGGTCATAAAAACGCACATTTTTTAGTGAATTTTTGTTGTATTTTTATGCAAAAGGCGTAAAAATACGCCGATTTTAAATTGAAATAGATTAGGAGAGCCATCTATGACAATGGATAATACCGATTTTCCATTTTCTTATAACCAACCTGAGCAAACCACAGAATCGCTGAAAAAGGCGATTGTGTATAAATTGATTTTCTTAATTGGACGTTCCCCGCAAGAGGCAAGCCAGCGTGATTGGCTAAATGCCACCCTTTATGCCGTGCGTGATCTGGTTACCGAAGGCTGGATTTCCACCGCGAAAGAAGCCCGCAGTGAAGATACTCGTCGCGTTTATTATTTATCAATGGAATATTTAATAGGACGAACCTTGTCCAACGCATTAATCGCAGAGGGCGTTTACAGCCTTGCTAAAGACGCGTTGGCAGAGCTTGATGTGGATTTAGAAGAAATCATCGAAAAAGAGGTCGATCCCGGTTTAGGAAATGGGGGCTTGGGGCGTTTAGCTGCCTGCTTTATGGATTCTATCGCCACCCTTGCGATTCCCGCGATGGGCTATGGTATCCGCTACGAATATGGAATGTTCCAACAAGCCATTGAAGAGGGCAAACAAGTAGAAAAACCTGATGCGTGGTTGGAAAAAGGCGCACCTTGGGAATTTATGCGACCGTCCAAACGCTTTAATATTCAATTTGGTGGACACATTTATTTTGAAGGTAAAAAATGCGTTTGGGATTCAAGCGAAGAAATCACCGCACTTGCTTATGATCAAATGATCCCTGGCTATGACAACGACAGTGCAGCGACCTTACGTTTATGGAGTGCCCACGCGGGGGATTCTTTCAATTTGGCAGAATTTAACCGTGGGGATTATTTCCGTGCCATTGAAACCCGTGCCGCAAGCGAAAATGTTTCTCGTGTGTTATACCCTGATGATTCCACTTGGGCTGGGCGTGAATTGCGATTACGCCAAGAATATTTCTTAGTGTCAGCCTCATTGCAAGACATTATCAAACGCCACAAACGCACCCACGGCACAGTGAAAAATTTAGCCGATAAAGTTGCTATTCACCTCAATGACACTCACCCAGCCCTTGCCATTCCTGAATTAATGTATATTTTGGTGGATAAAGAAGGCTATGATTGGAAAACCGCGTGGGATATGTGCCGCCGTATTTTCTCCTACACTTGCCACACCTTGATGTCTGAGGCCTTGGAAACTTGGCCAGTGGAAATGATGGCGAAAAACCTCCCTCGCCATTTGCAAATTATCTTTGAAATCAATGATTATTTCTTAGAATATGTCCGCACTTATGTTACTACAGACGATGATTTCATTCGCCGTGTTTCTCTGATCGAAGAGGGCGATACGCGTAAAGTGCGTATGGGCTGGCTTTCTGTGGTGGGATCACACAAAGTTAATGGGGTTGCTGCCATTCATTCGGATTTAATGAAAACCTCTACCTTTGCCGACTTTGCCCACATTTACCCAGAACGCTTTACCAATGTAACCAATGGGATTACGCCACGCCGTTGGATTGCGGTGGCAAACCCAGATCTTTCCGCCTTATTTGACCGTTATATCGGCACAGAATGGCGACGTGATTTGAGCTTATTGACGGAACTCAAAGCCCATATCAATGACGCAGAAGTGCAACAAGCCATTCCCGCGATTAAACGTGCGAACAAACAGCGTTTAGCCGACTATGTGAAAAAAGAATTGGGGATTGAATTAAACCCTGATGCCTTATTTGATGTGCAAGTGAAGCGTATCCACGAATACAAACGCCAAATTCTCAACGTCTTGCATATCGTTGCACGTTATAATGAAATGCTAGAGAATCCAGAAAAAGACTGGACACCACGCGTATTCATTCTTGCAGGGAAAGCGGCATCAGCCTATTATGCGGCGAAACAAACCATTAATTTAATCAATGATGTGGCGAAAATCATCAATAACGATGAACGCTTGCAGGGTCGCTTAAAAGTGGTGTTTATCCCGAATTACAGCGTAAGCCTTGCGCAAATTATCATTCCAGCTGCCGATATTTCTGAGCAAATTTCCCTTGCAGGAACGGAAGCCTCAGGCACAAGTAATATGAAGTTCGCTCTTAATGGTGCATTAACCCTTGGCACATTAGACGGGGCAAACGTAGAAATCTTGGAAAACGTGGGCGAAAATAACATTTTCATTTTTGGTCATACCGTTGAGGAAGTGGAAGCGTTACGTCGTAACGGGTACCGCCCTTACGACATTTACCAAAGCAATGAACAGTTACGCCGTGTGATTGACCAAATCACGTCAGGCTTCTTCTCCCCGAATGACCCGCACCGTTATCAAGATTTCCTCAATGGCTTGTGTTATCACGATTATTATCAATCCTTTGCCGACTTCCAAAGCTATGTGGAAGCACAAAAACGGGTTGATGAAAAATACCGTGATCAAAAGGCTTGGACAAACAGTGCGTTACAAAATATAGTCAATATGAGCTTCTTCTCATCAGACAGAACCATTGAAGAATATGCGAAAAAAATCTGGAAAATCCAACCGCTCAAATTAAACTAAGTTTTTGAGCAAACACCTTAACAAAAGTGGGCAAATCGCAAATGCCCACTTTTTTATTATCCTTATCAGTGTAAAATAAGCGAGCATAACGCATTATAGGCAGTATGATTAATGCAGCTTAATCAAGCGATTATCCGCTCTCAAACTGATCTCAAAAGGACATTCTTATGCAAAACATCTTATTTATTGTGCATTCTCCCCC
>NZ_PQVI01000058.1 GCF_002921145.1 Avibacterium endocarditidis | reverse complement strand
CGGAATATTCCGCTTTTTTGCTTAACTTAATTGAAAATCTTCAGGATATTGCCTGCGCTTTAACTCGCTTTCATACGCTGTCTGGCAATGTCTCGGATCTCGAAACAAGGCATTAACAAACTTAAACCAAAAACGCCAACAGGCTTTTGGCTTGTCGGCAAGTATAGCACGGCGATAGCAATGGCTTGAAAAGGTTTTCGTCCGCTCTGCCATCAGTAATAAGTATTAAACCATTGGTCGGTAGTTCCAAGGGGTGGTACTGTTATCCGCATAAATTAGCGTAAAAATGCGTGGCTCTCCGTTATTCTCTTTACCATTTCAATCGAAATCAGCTTTGATTTCGACTAGTGTCGCACGGCTTTTTTGTCCGTATCCCCCTTTTGGGGATCGCTGACACATAACTCCCGCCGTTTACGCATCTATCATCATGTTTGGTATTGATAGCGTTAGCATTGCGGATTTGTTGGCGTTGTTGGAGGGAGTTACGTTTGTTTTTATCAAGTATCCATTTCTCACCGTCCCACTTGCACGTTTTATCCAATGGTTTAAGTGCGGTGAGATTTTTCGGAGTTTTGCTTAGCTCGTTGATGGTAATTGGTTCACCTGTAACAGTGTTATAATAAATTTGTCCGCGATAATCTGGTATATACATCCAACACAAATCATCTTGGCAATGTACAATATCAAAGTCATCTTTAGGCTCTGGTTTGTGCATCTGAATCCTAAAACCATAGTCAACCAGATAAAATGGGGTAAAGAGAGTGTCTTTAATGACGGGTTTTTAGCTATGATGAACTATTTCCTGATTGAGCTGTTACCTGTACACCGGTTACAGGGGAAAAAGTGCAAGTCAAGCGACAAGTCCAAACCTTATGCAAACATCTTTAAAGGAGGAACAGCTATAATCTTTTTTACTATCTTGCGGTCTTAAAAAAGCCTGGTGTATTACAATCTAGTGAGCCTTTTCAAGGTTAGGCACTTTCTTTAGCGATTGAAATCCTTCAAGCCCCTTACTATATACATATAATTTATTAAATAATGAATTTAAGGGATAAACTCAAGGAGTATGTGATATTCACATGTCCTTTTAAAGGACATGTGGAGCTTGGAATTTATTTGGTAATAAAACTGATGTTTTATTAGCTGTCTTTATAAGCCTCCTCAGTTTATTGCACCAACAAATAAAAATTCGTTTTCCACGCAAAATATTTAACGCGATAGTAGAAGGTTTATCTTTCAGTGATTTACGCAGTTGGTCTAGGTTCTCAACGGGGGGGTGCGGTTTATGCCGATAATCACATCGCCGTCTTTTAAACCTAGGCGTTGGGCGAGCGATTTATCCTTAATTTTGCTAATTTCAACGCCTTTTTGTCCTTTTGCATTATAGTTGCTTAACTCTGCGCCTTCTAAGGCTGGGAGAAGATTTGTTGCGCTGGCTTTGGCTTCTTCATCTGGTTGTAAGGTAACGGAAGTGGTGTTGGATTTACTATCGCGTAAATAGGTTAATTCCACGTTTTTACCCGCACCAGTGGTGGCGATTTTGGCTCGCAATTCGGCGAAGCTGGATAGTTTTTGACCGTTAATTGCCGTGATCACATCACCGGCTTGTAAGCCCGCTTTTTCTGCGGCAGAATCTGGCAATACTTCACTTATGAATGCGCCTTGTTGTGCATCAATTTTGAGGGCTTTGGCTAAATCAGCATTGAGTTCAGCCCCTTTAATGCCTAATAATCCACGGCGAACTTCGCCAAATTCAAGGATTTGTTTCACAAGGCTGTTTGCCATATTGCTTGGAATAGCGAAAGCGATCCCAGCATTTCCCCCACTAGGTGAGATAATGGCGGTATTGATGCCGATTAATTCGCCATTAAGGTTAAGCAATGGGCCACCAGAATTGCCTTGGTTTACTGCGGCGTCAGTTTGAATGTAATTTTCATAGCTACCGCGCTCTGAGCCAGTTGAGCGTCCAAGAGCAGAAACAATCCCTGAGGTTACTGTTTGTCCTAGACCAAATGGGTTGCCGACTGCCACGGTGTAATCACCAACGCGCAGTTTATCGGAGTCAGCCATTTTGATTTCAGTAAGATTTTTCGGATCTTCTAGCTGAATTAAGGCAATATCAGAAAGCTCATCTGCGCCCACTAATTTCGCTTTAAATTCGCGTCCGTCTTGTAATTTCACGGTGATTTTATCTGCTTGATCAATAACGTGATTATTGGTTAGCACATAACCTTTTGCGGCATTGATAATCACACCAGAGCCGAGACCTTTGAAGCTACGCGGAGCGTTGTTCTTAAAAATATCCGGCCCGAAGAAAAATTTGAATTCTTCAGGAATATCGTCATTTTGGAAGCGTGCTTTTTGTTTTCCTTCCACCGCAATGGAAACGACGCTAGGTAGAACTTGCTCTAACATTGGCGCTAAAGTAGGCGTGCCAGAAAGCGTGCTTGGTGGAGGCAATGTCGCCGTTGCGTTCACCGAAGTGCCAAGCACAGTTAAGCCAAGAGCGATACTCGTTAATAAAAAATGTTTTCTTTTCACTTCATTTCTCCATTTCGTTACTAAGTGTCATTTTAAAATAAGAACAGATCTCAATTTTTAAAGGGATCTATCGCTATTTTCTTTCATTGCTGAAAGCGTGTTTGTTGTTTTGCCTAAGACAAAGAAAATAAAAAATTGTTCGTGAAAATTGTATGGTTTTCGAGAAATTACAAAAAAAGAGGTAAATGACTGGATCTTTTTAAATTAGCCCACATTTTTATTAAATTTTAACTTTTCGTGAAAAACAAAGTGCGGTGGAAATTTTCTGTGATTTTTCTCACATTTTTAAAAATTTGGTGTTTTAGATTTTGATTAGATCGGTTATTTTTTATTTATCGAAACGTTTCGATAAAATTTTTGTAAGGTTTTGATATGGTTTTTAGGGAGGCAATATGAAGAAAACAGGAATTTTGAATGCACCGCTGTCATTGCAAATAGCGCAGCTTGGGCATACGGATTTTTTAACGATTTGTGATGCAGGCTTACCCATTCCAGTGGGAATGGAAACCGTAGATCTTGCCTTGCGTGCTGGGATTCCGAGTTTTTTATCGGTTTTTGATGCCGTAGTGGGCGAATGTTTTGTGGAGCGAGTGATTTTAGCCAAAGAAATTGAACACAAAAATCCGAGCATTCATCAAGCGTTATTGCAGAAACTTGAACAATTAGCGCGGCAACAAAATAACGAAATTACCGTGGATTATGTCTTTCACGAAGAATTTAAAGCTTTGAGCCAAGAGAGTAAAGCTATTGTGCGTTCGGGCGAATGTACGCCTTATGCCAATATCATTCTTGTTTCAGGTGTACCATTTTAAGGGGGCGTGATGAAACCCATTTTAAGATTAGACAACATTTGTAAATCCTTCCCTGGCGTGCGGGCATTGCATAATGCGAGTTTGTCTGTTTATGCGGGGAGAGTGATGGCATTAATGGGGGAAAATGGTGCAGGCAAATCAACCTTGATGAAAATTCTCACTGGGATTTATCAGCAAGATAGCGGAGAGATTTATTTTCACGGAGAGAAAGTGCGGTATAAAAATCCGAAATTTTCTCAGTTAGCGGGAATCAGTATTATTCATCAAGAACTCAATATTATTCCTAATTTAACCATTGCTGAAAATATTTTTTAGGGCGGGAGTTTACCCATAAATTGGGCGGTATTGACTGGGCTAAAATGACAGAAGAATCCGCAAAATTGCTGCAACGTTTGAAAGTTAAACATCACCCTTCAACACCTGTCGCAAAACTTTCCTTAGGTGAGTTGCAAATGATTGAAATCGCCAAAGCATTAAGTTTTGATGCCAAGGTGATTATTATGGACGAGCCAACCGATGCCTTAACCGATTCTGAAACTCAAGCCCTGTTTGACGTCATTCGAGAATTGAAAGCGGAAGGTTGTGGGATCGTATTTATCTCTCACCGAATGCAAGATATTTTTACTATTTGTGATGATGTTACCATTTTACGCGATGGAGAGTTTATTGCAGAAAGTGAACTTTCCGCCATTAATGAAGAGCAGCTTATTGAACTAATGGTGGGAAGAAAGCTAGAAGAACAATATCCCCATCTTGATAGCCCTATTGGTGAGCCAGTATTACGCGTGCAAAATTTGACGGGGCAGGGCGTTAATAACGTGTCTTTTCAGTTAAATCGCGGTGAAATTCTTGGCGTGTCAGGTTTAATGGGGGCAGGCAGAACGGAACTGATGAAACTCATTTATGGCGCGTTACCGAAAAAGAGCGGTGAGATTTTTCTGCATAATCGTGCTTTGACGATTCGTTCCCCGCAAGATGGCTTAAATAATGGCATTGTATATATTTCTGAAGATCGTAAAGGTGATGGCTTGGTGTTGGGAATGTCGATTAAAGAAAATATGACACTCACCGCATTAAAGCAGCTCACTAAGAATGGGGCGATCGATCACCGAGCTGAAAAAATGACCGTTAATGATTTTATCTACTGTTTAATGTGAAAACTCCTTCAATGGATCAAATGATCGGCTTGTTATCAGGCGGTAATCAGCAAAAGTGGCGATTGCCAAAGGGTTGATGACACGGCCTGATGTCTTAATCTTAGATGAGCCAACTCGTGGTATTGATGTGGGAGCAAAAAGGAATTTATCAGTTAATCAATAAGTTTAAAGAAGAAGGAATGAGCATTATCGTGGTTTCTTCCGATATGCCAGAAATTATTGGTATGAGTGATCGCGTTTTGGTGATGAATAATGGCGAAATTCTCGGTGAATTCTTGCGTGAAGAAGTGAGCCAAGAAAAGCTCTTAACCGCCGCTATCACGCAACAGCATTAAAAGGATAAATTATGACAACAACAAAATTAAAAAATTTCCTGATTGAGCAACGTTCAATTTTGGCTTTAATTGTCTTGATTGTAATTGTTTCTAGCATTAATCCGAATTTTTTCACAATGGATAATTTGCTGAATATTTTGCGTCAAACCTCAGTCAATGCCATTATCGCAGTGGGAATGACCTTTGTGATTTTAACTGCAGGGATCGATCTTTCAGTAGGATCGGTATTGGCATTAACTGGCGCGATTGCCGCCTCACTGGTGAACCTTGATTTATCTATTTTCATTGTAATTCCCCTTGTTTTACTCTGTGGCACCTTATTAGGTGGCATCAGCGGAGTGATTATCGCGAAAGGTAAAGTTCAGGCTTTCATTGCTACCTTGGTAACAATGACCTTATTGCGTGGCGTAACAATGGTTTATACCGATGGGCGACCAATCAGTCTGGGTTTTTCTGATGTGGCAGATCAATTTTCTTTCCTTGGAACAGGGTATTTATTCAATATTCCTTTCCCAATTTGGTTAATGGCAATTATTTTCCTTGTTGCTTGGTATATCTTAAAACATACCCCAATGGGACGTTATATTTATGCCCTAGGTGGCAATGAATCGGCAACCCGTTTATCAGGCATTAATGTGGATAAAGTAAAAATATTCGTGTATGCAGTAAGCGGATTTTTAGCCACCGTTGCAGGATTGATTGTGACTTCAAGATTATCTTCCGCACAGCCAACCGCGGGTGTGTCCTATGAGCTTGATGCGATTGCCGCAGTTGTTGTCGGTGGCACAAGTTTAATGGGCGGAAAAGGGCGTATCTTTGGCACATTAATTGGTGCGCTGATTATTGGGTTCTTAAATAATGCCTTGAATTTATTAGATATTTCTTCTTACTATCAAATGATTGCAAAATCAATCGTTATTTTGGCAGCTGTACTTACCGATCATTTTTTCAGTCGAAAAAATGCTTAACTTAAACTCACCTAATGAAAGGAGATGTGTATGAAAAAATTAACGTTACTGGCGTCCGCAGTGATTCTTGGTTCGGCTGTTAGCCAAGCGGTGGTGGCAAAAGAGACCATTGCATTAGCCGTTTCAACTTTAGATAATCCGTTTTTCGTTACCCTAAAAGAAGGGGCAGAAAAAGAAGCGGATAAATTGGGCTATAACCTTGTGGTGTTAGATTCACAAAATGATCCAGCGAAAGAGCTGGCGAATGTTGAAGATGTCACCGTACGCGGGGCGAAAGTATTACTGATTAACCCAACGGATTCTACCGCAGTAGCGAGTGCGGTGCGAATGGCAAATCAAAAAAATATTCCTGTGATTACCTTAGACCGTGGTGCAGCACAAGGCAAAGTGGTGAGTCATATTGCTTCTGATAATGTGGCTGGCGGCAAAATGGCAGGGGATTTCATCGCAGAAAAATTAGGAAATAATGCGAAAGTCATTCAATTAGAAGGTATTGCCGGAACGTCCGCTGCGCGTGAACGTGGTGAAGGTTTTAAACAAGCGGTAGAAGCACATAAATTTGACGTATTAGCCAGTCAGCCTGCAGATTTTGATCGCACCAAAGGCTTAAATGTAATGGAAAACTTACTCACTGCGCAACCAAATGTGCAAGCGGTATTTGCTCAAAATGATGAAATGGCACTGGGTGCAATTCGAGCTGTTCAAGCGGCGAATAAATCGGTGTTAATTGTTGGGTTTGATGGTACAGATGATGGCGTAAAAGCAGTAAAAAGTGGCAAATTAGCTGCGACTATTGCACAACAACCAGAGTTAATTGGTGCATTAGGCGTGCAGACGGCTGACAAGGTGATTAAAGGCGAAGCTGTTGAAGCACAAATCCCTGTGCCATTAAAAGTGATCAGTCAATAATCCTTTAATTATTCAAGGCGGATTTTCTATTCGCCTTGAATTTCACTTTCGTATATTGGGTATATTGCGAAATATTTTTCGCGTGTCATCACGTTTTAATCAATGTATTTCGCAATATGCACAAAATATAAGTGCGGTGCTTTTTCGTTGATTTTTATTAAGGAATAACTATGCGCAATTCAACCCTAACCATTCTCGGTAGTATTAACGCAGATCATCTTATTCAAGTGTCACATTTTCCACAGCCGGGGGAAACCTTGTCGGGACGTAATTATCAAGTGGTGTACGGCGGAAAGGGGGCAAATCAAGCGGTGGCGGCGGCACGCTTGGGAGCGAGGGTGAATTTTATCGCTTGTGTAGGAAATGACGATATTGGGCGGGAGATGAAAAAATCTTTCGTGCAAGCGGGAATGAATACGGCGGCAATTTCTGAAGTTACACAGGCTCGCACAGGGATTGCAATGATTCAAGTGGCAGACAGCGGCGAAAATAGCATTGTGATTTCCGCGGGGGCGAATGCTTATCTGAATGCTGATAGGGTACAGTCTTTCGCTCATATTATTGAGCAGAGCGATGCTTTGCTGATGCAATTAGAAACCCCCTTAGACGGTGTGCTGTGTGCCGCGAAATTAGCGAAACAAGCAGGTAAGCAAGTGGTGCTAAATCCCGCGCCTGCACAGCCACTGCCTGATGAATTGTTGGGGCAGCTAACAATGATTACGCCAAATGAAACAGAAGCGGAAATTCTTACAGGCGTGAAAGTGGTGGATTACCAAAGTGCGGTGCAATCTGCGCAAGTTTTTCATCAAAAAGGGGTGGAAATGGTATTGATTACCTTAGGTGCGAAAGGGGTTTTTGTCAGCCATCAAAACCAACAAGAAATCGTGCAGGGCTTTGTGGTGCAGGCAACAGATACCACCGCTGCTGGGGATACCTTTAATGGCGCGTTGATGACGGCATTATTAGAGGGCAAATCGTTAAATCAAGCTATTCATTTTGCCCAAGCCGCCGCAGCGATAAGTGTTACCCGTTTAGGCGCACAAACCTCCATTCCTACTCGGCAAGAAACCCTCGATTTTTTGGCTCAGGCTCATTAGAATGACAAGCATTTAGTGATCAAAATTTGAGAAGTCATTATGGCAACAATGAAAGATATTGCACGCATCGCACAGGTTTCAACCTCCACCGTGTCGCACGTGATTAATAACACGGGCTATGTGAGCGATGCAATGCGAGAACGCATAATGAAGGTTGTCAAAGAACTGAATTATCGCCCTTCCGCCTTGGCGAGAAGCCTGAAAATCAAGCAAACTAAAACCTTGGGAATGTTGGTTACTGCAACCAACAACCCTTTTTTTGCGGAAGTGGTGAGTGGCGTTGAGCAGTATTGTAATCAGCACGATTATAATCTGATTATTTCAAGTCTAGATGGCAATGAAGATCGCTTAGAGCAAAATATTCAAACGCTGATTCAAAAACAGGTGGACGGCTTGTTGTTAATGTATTCTGATAGCCGTCATTCCTTTCTTAAACAACTTGATGTTGCCTTACCAATGGTGATTATGGACTGGTGGCCAACGGCATTAAGTGCGGATAAAATTTATGAAAATTCTGAACTTGGTGCGTATCTTGCGACAAAATGCTTAATTGAGCAAGGACATAAAGAGATTGCGATTATCACAGGAAATCTGAATAAATCCCTCGCACAAAATCGTTTGCAAGGCTATAAAAAAGCCTTAAACGAACATCAGTTAGCCATTCGTGATGAATGGATTATCGAAAGCCATTTTTGATTTTGAAGGTGGCGTGGAAGGAATGAAAAAACTATTACAAGCTGGCAAACGGCCTACGGCTGTGTTTGCGTGTAGCGACACGATTGCAGTAGGCGTTTATCAAGTGGCGTGGCAAAATGGTTTGCGTATTCCGCAAGATCTTTCTGTGATTGGCTATGATGATATTACCCTGGCGCAATATCTCGCCCCACCGCTCACCACCATTCATCAACCTAAAGCCGAATTAGGCAAACTTGCGGTGGAAACGCTGTTAGAACGTATTAAAAACCCCCATAAAAGCGAACAATCTATTTTGCTAGAACCTAAATTAATTTGGCGGGATTCTGTGTGTAGTTTGCTCTGACAATTTGTATGTCTATGAAAGACATCACAATGTCAAATTATTTCACCAGCGCACATAACTTTCATTCCCGCTTTGAATTTCTGCCTGTTACTTCTTTCGTGAAATCTTGTGAATTGACATTGAGGTTGATTGAGTTGGCAGCGGAGTAAACGAAAA
>NZ_PQVI01000057.1 GCF_002921145.1 Avibacterium endocarditidis | reverse complement strand
CACTTTTCCCAAGCGTAAAAATTATTTTTGGTACAGCTACGCCAAAAATCTCACAAAAAACGACCGCACTTTTGTAAAAACAATCACCGCCTATCACCTCAATTTCTGATATGATAGACAAACCTTAATTAACAGTAAGAAAAAATGCGAGTACCAAGAATTTATCACCCCGTTTCTTTGTTGGGGCAAACTCAGTGTGAATTAACGGAAGAAGCGGCGAATCACGTTGGGCGGGTGTTGCGAATGAAGGTGGGAGAGCACCTTGAATTATTTGATGGTAGCAACCATATTTACCCCTCGGTGATTACGCAAGTGAGCAAAAAAGCGGTGGGTGTGGAGATTTTAGATCGTCAGTTTGATGATCGGGAAAGTCCGCTGCACATTCATCTTGGGCAGGTGATGTCCCGTGGTGAGAAAATGGAATTTACTATTCAAAAATCCGTTGAGCTTGGGGTGAAGGTGATCACGCCGTTGTGGTCGGAACGCTGTGGGGTAAAGCTCGATGCGGAACGTATGGCGAAAAAAATTCAGCAATGGCAGAAAATTGCGATTTCCGCTTGTGAGCAGTGCGGGCGAAATGTGATCCCAGAAATCCGTCCAATGATGAAATTAGAAGAATGGTGTGCGGAGCAAGACGGTATGTTAAAGCTGAATTTGCACCCACGCGCGAAATATTCCATTCGCACCTTGCCCACAATGCCGCCTGAAGGGGTGCGCTTGCTCATTGGTTCAGAAGGAGGCTTGTCGCCGCAAGAAATTGCGCAAACGGAGCAACAAGGCTTCACCGAAGTTTTACTTGGCAAGCGTGTGTTACGCACAGAAACCGCGGCATTAAGCGCAATCACCGCGTTACAGGTTTGTTTTGGGGATTTAGCCTAACCCCTTGAATTTAGGAAAGAAAATATGCAATTACAAAACCATTTTTTAATCGCAATGCCCCATTTGGAAGACGATCATTTTTATCGTTCCGTGGTGTATATTTGCGAGCATAATGAGCAAGGTGCAATGGGATTGGTGCTAACTCAGCCCACCGATCTGAGTATTGCAGAATTATGTATTAAGATGAATTTTATGATGGCCGATGACCGCAAATACCCTGACGATCTCGTCCTTGCAGGTGGGCCAACCAACCTTGAACGAGGCTTTATTTTACACACAGAAACAGCAAAACCCTTTATGAATAGCCATAAAGTTGCCGATAATTTATGGCTCACCACCTCTGCTGATGTGATTGATACGCTTGGTACACCGCAAGCCCCTGAAAAATGTTTAGTGGCATTAGGTTGCGCCAGTTGGTCGCCTGAGCAATTAGAAAGAGAGATTGCGAATAACGATTGGCTTGTTGTGCCAGCCAATGAACATATTTTATTTGATGTGCCTTATTTAGAGCGCTGGTTAGCAGCAAATCAACTATTAGGTATTCAGCAACATAATTTTGCTTATCAAGCGGGGCATTGCTAATGGGGATTACCGCCATAGCTTTCGATTTTGGTACGAAAAGTATCGGCTGCGCTGTGGGGCAAAGTATCACCGGCTCTGCCCAGCCGTTACCTGCGTTTAAAGCACAAGATGGCATTCCCAATTGGGCAGCTATCGAAAAATGTCTAAACGAATGGAAGCCTAACATTGTTGTAGTCGGTTTACCCTTAAATATGGACGGTACAGAACAGCCCCTAACCCAACGTGCCAAAAAATTCGCCAATCGCTTACACGGACGATTTGGCGTAACCGTTACCTTACAAGATGAACGCCTAACCACCACCGAAGCGCGCGCCGAGATTTTCCAACGTGGTGGCTTTAAAGCGCTTGAAAAAGGCAAGGTGGACAGCATTTCTGCCTGCATTATTTTAGAAAGTTGGTTTGAAAGCCGTGAAGAATAATACTTTTGAAAACAATATATTACGCAGAATTTTCAAGAGAATTGTCAATTCTGCGTTTTCTTTTTAATTCTCTTTGCGCTCAATTTTTACTCGCCCAACCCTACTTCTTTTGAATTATCTCTTTATAGGTAGAAAATTCCTTGACTAATTCCCAATTAGGCATAGAATTGCCAACGATTTTATTTATTTAATAAAATTTAATAAATCAACAACCATTATTTTATTTGGAGCATTATATGTCAGGTATTTTCACTCAAACCGATCCTGCACGTCGCCGTTATGGGATTGCAGCTTTTGTCGGTATTATTGCGGGTTTACTTTCTGCTTTCGTAAAATGGGGAGCAGAGCATCCATTCCCACCACGCAGCCCATTTGATTTATTCGTTGCGGCTTGTCAAGATCCATCACAAGCTTTAGAAGTGTGCTCTCGTGCGTTTTTGAACCCACCACACGTTTTCTTGCGTGATTATCTTGGTATTGATCCAACTGAAGCTGTGTTTACTTTCGCTGATCACGGTTTTAACTGGATTGGGGTAACACACATCACCTTCTCAATCGTATTTGCTGTGGGTTACTGTGTGGTTGCAGAGCGTTTCCCTAAAATCAAATTCTGGCAAGGTGTGGGTGCTGGTTTAATTGCTGATGTTTGTGTACACTACATCACATTCCCTGCTTTAGGTTTAACACCACCAGTATTAGACTGGCCATTATACGAACACGTTTCTGAATTAGTGGGCCATGTTTTCTGGTTCTGGACAATTGAGATTGTGCGTCGTGATTTACGTAACCGCATCACGCACCAACCAGACCCTGAAGTTCCATTAGATCAACCTTATCGTTAATCAAGTAAAGCCCGAGCCATTCGGGCTTTATTTTCGCCTAAAACTAAAGTGCGGTGTAAATTTCACCCATTTTTATTCAAACACCTTCAACACATCTAAACTCACCCCTTCACCATTTAAATAATCTTGCAGGGCTTGGCTGACAAGTGGGTTGCGTTCTGCTTGTCCGTCTTGTTGGATATAATGCTGAAATTCTGCGGGAGTGAGCCATAAACCGCCCTCAATATCAAGATCCCTTGGGCGAATGGGCAACTGCTCTGCAAGCTCTACTGCAAACACAAAGCGTAAATAATCTTTTTGGCTACGCGGTGCGTGCCATTGATAGATTTTAATCAGCTTGTTTGGGGTGGCATCAATACCTGTTTCTTCGCGTAATTCGCGTATTGCACCGGCAAGGATCGTTTCGTTTTGCTCTAAATGCCCCGCAGGTTGGTTTAAGGTCATTTTGCCGTATTCAAATTCTTTGACAAATAAAAATTTGCCTTGGCAATGCACTACGCACGCCATTGTTATATAAGGTCTATGCATTGGATTTCCTTAATTTTAACCGTTGATAAAGTGCTTCTAGCTCTTGGGAATTCAATTGATAATACTGCCCTAATGGCAAATTTTCTACATTAAATCCTGCCATTTCGCGGCGAATTAAACGCAAAGTGGGAAATCCGATATGTGCTGTCATTCGGCGCACTTGACGGTTTTTTCCTTCGCAAATTTTAATTTCTAACCAGCTTGTGGGAATGTTTTTTCGCTCACGAATAGGCGGATCCCTTTGCCATAAAAAATTTGGCGCAGAAATCAACCGCACTTTCGCCGGCAAGGTTTTACCATCTTTTAACATTACACCTTGGCGCAGTGGTTCAAGCTCGCTTTCCGTTGGCTCACCTTCCACTTGCACCAGATAAGTTTTCTCTGTTTTATATTTCGGATCAGCTAGTCGATGCTGAATTTCGCCGTTGTTGGTAAGAATTAACAAGCCCTCACTATCGCGATCCAAACGCCCTGCGGGGTAAATCTGCTCAATAGGGATAAAATCTTTCAGCGTTTGCCGCCCATTTTCATCGCTAAATTGGCTTAGCACATCAAAGGGCTTGTTAAACAGCACCACTTTGGTTTGGGCGAAATTCGGTGTGCTTGTTTTTTTACGAGCAAAATGCTGAACCGTTTTTTTGCGTAAATTTTGCCGTTCTTGATGATTACGGCTTGAAAGAAATTTTGCCTTCATATATGTTATGGAAATGTTGATTTGTTACTTAACAAAAGACACATTTTTAACAATCATTAATGCCACTTTTGTTAAACATTCCATTCACTATAACACAACATCAAGCATAAAGGAGAAATCCAATGAGTCAAACCCAATCCGCCGTTGTTATCCCGCAAGGTGAAAAAATTCGTTTAGATGCACAGGGCGCATTAATCGTGCCTGATAATCCAATTATTCCATTTATTGAGGGCGATGGCATTGGCGTCGATGTAACGCCTGCAATGCAACGCGTGATCGATGCCGCCGTGGAACAAGCCTATCAAGGCAAACGCAAAATTTCTTGGTTAGAAATTTATGCTGGCGGTAAAGCCAATGAAGTTTATGGCGAAAACACTTGGCTACCAGCAGAAACCCTTGATTTTATTAAAGAATATCACGTTGCGATCAAAGGCCCGTTGATGACCCCAGTGGGCGGTGGCATTCGCTCGCTCAACGTGGCAATGCGTCAAGGCTTGGATCTTTACAACTGCTTGCGTCCAATTCGCTATTACAGCGGCACGCCAAGCCCAGTGAAGCACCCTGAAAAAGTAAATATGGTGATTTTCCGTGAAAATTCAGAAGACATTTACGCTGGCGTGGAATGGAAAGCAGGCTCACCGGAAGCGGATAGAGTGATCCAATTCTTGCAACAAGAAATGGGTGTGAACAAAATTCGCTTCCCACAAGATTGTGGCATTGGTATCAAACCTGTTTCAAAACAAGGCACACAGGGGTTTAGTGCGCGCAGCTTTGCAATATGTGATTGATAATGATAGAAAATCCCTCACCCTTGTACATAAAGGCAACATTATGAAATTCACCGAGGGTGCGTTCAAAGAATGGGGTTATGATGTTGCCAAAGAGTTTGGCGCAACGCTCATTGATGAAGGCCCATTGATGAAACTGACCAATCCAAAACAGGGCGTGAAATTATCATCAAAGATTCTATTGCCGATGCGTTCTTGCAAGAAGTGTTGCTCCACCCAGCCGATTACGATGTCATCGCCACACTCAACCTAAACGGTGACTACATTTCCGATGCTCTTGCCGCACAAGTGGGCGGAATTGGCATCTCACCAGGGGCAAATATCGGTGCGGAAGCAGCAATTTTTGAAGCCACCCACGGCACAGCACCAAAAATCGCAGGGCAAAACAAAGGCAACCCTGGTTCATTAATCCTAAGCGGTGAAATGATGTTACGCCATTTAGGCTGGACAGAAGCCGCGGATTTAGTGGTAAACGCAGTCGCCAAAGCCATTGAAAACAAAACCGTTACCTTTGATTTTGCTGAAATGTTAGAAGGCGCGAAATTGTGCTCCACTTCGGAATTTGCCGAAGAAATTGTGGCGAATATGTAGCTTTTCTCAGGAGAAAATATGATCAAGGTTCTTGTCTTTTTCTTAGCTTTTTTGACTGGACATCTCCTTTTTGCTGCGCCCGCAGCTTACGATGCTATCGCGAAAATCCGCGGTTGTTCTGCCTCTCTCATTCAATTTTATGGACAAAAAGACAACGACAAAGTATTACTGCTCACTAATGGACATTGTGTCAGTCAACAACTTGCTACAACAGACGCTATCATCAACCGCCCTCATTTTGATATAGCACGCATTTATCGTGGCAATGTGCCTTAATTGTTGTTGGTAGTCTGAACATTGATCATATTGTCTATGCCACGCTAACGGACACAGACGTTGCGATCTTGCGCACTACCTTGACATACGGAGAACTGAAAGAAAAGCTTCGTCTTATGCCACGACGAATTACCAGCACGCTACCTGCAGTAGGCGATCGTGTAACCATAACTAGCGGTAATTTAGAGCAAAGTTACCGCTGCCAAGTTGATGGCACAGTAGAGTTTGTGAAAGAAGACAAATGGCAATGGCATAAGGTTACACGACTTATGCAAACCAATGACTGCGACATTGTCCCCGGTGCAAGCGGTTCACCTGTGCTGAACAGTGCGGGAAATATCGTAGCAATCATTAATACAGGAAATCTAGATGGAAAATCCTGTATTCTAGATAATCCTTGTGAAGTGAATGATAAAGGTCAAAGCACCGTACGAAAAGGCGCAATTTATGCGACTGGAACAGAAATGCTAAACGCTTGCTTTCCAAATGGCGAATTAACATTTACCGATACCTGTGAATTAACAAAACCGCAGATAAAGATCATACACTCCCTGCCACTTGCTCCCAATAATCCGCCACACAAAAGGAAAATAACACTGACCGACATCCCAAATAAGAGAAAGCTAATCAATGGTGCACATAAGGGTAACAAATATTGAGCCTGAATTTAATTGCTCGCTATGAAAATTTATCAGGTCAGCAAAGTTATGCAAGAAAGGGCATTGTCTGAGTGGAAAAACAATGCTGAAACGAATGCATCAGCTGAAAATTCGTTCCTGTGCAAAAACAAAAAACGCATGAAGATGAAAAGAAATTCATAGCAACCAAGGCTATCTTTTAGGTGTCTAGAATTTGGAGTTCATTTTCAAAACTGGAAAC
>NZ_PQVI01000056.1 GCF_002921145.1 Avibacterium endocarditidis | reverse complement strand
AACTATTGAAACTACAGACGCTTATTCTGCAATCCTCTGTTTCTGCTCTCGCCATATTGCCTATTCTACGCAAATGAAGCCAAAGGCGATGTATCCTTTGCCACCAATATCGTAACCACAAGCACCCTATTATTTATTCCTATTGTGCCACTTATTGATGCTTTACTTGGGCTTTTAAACTAAATTTAAAAAAAAAAGCAACCGCACTTACAAAAATGCTGTTTAACTTATTCAAACAGCATTTCCATAATTATTTTCTAAATAAAAAAATAATTTTATCTTGCAGTCAATCTGCTTTCCTTTTACTCTAACTAAACTACAAATCACCTCAACAAGGAGTTCCTATGGCACATATTTCAACCATTCATTACACTGGAAATTTACACAACGATTTAATCCACTTACAAAGTGGCGACAAAATTTCCACCGATGCCCCAGTGGATAATAACGGCAAAGGCGAAGCATTCTCGCCAACAGATTTGCTTGCTGCCTCGCTCGCGGCTTGTGCAATGACGATTATGGGAATTCGAGCAAGAGATCTTGGCGTAGATTTACAAGGAACACGCATTGAAGTTCAAAAAGAAATGGCACTTAATCCACGTCGAGTAGCGCGCATTATACTAGACTTTTATCTTAGCAAAGATCTCGATGAACGCACGCGAGCAACCTTAGAAGCCGCAGCTCACACCTGCCCTGTTGCCAAAAGTCTCAGTGCAGATTTAGTGCAAGAATTTCATTTTCATTACGAATAATCCACAAAAAGCCTTTCCCGTAGCTGGTGCAACTGATCACGCACTGCAGCGGCTTTTTCAAATTCCAGATCTTGGGCGTGTTTGTACATTTGCTGTTCCAGTTTTTTGATTTGTTGCTGAAGTTCTTTGCTGCTGGTTGGTTGATAAAGTGCGGTGGGTTCTGCCACGGATTTTTGTTTTTGTTTGCTTTTTGCTTTGTTGTTGGTTGCGCCTTGGCCAATATCAAGCAATTCGCCCACTTTTTTGTTCAACGCTTGCGGTACAATGCCGTGTTCTTCGTTGTATTTCATTTGTTTTTCGCGGCGGCGGTTGGTTTCGTTGATGGCTTTTTCCATTGATTTGGTGATGCTGTCCGCGTATAAAATGGCTTTACCATTTAGGTTTCGTGCAGCTCGTCCAATGGTTTGGATTAATGAGCGTTCAGAACGCAAAAAGCCTTCTTTATCTGCATCTAAAATCGCGACCAAAGACACTTCGGGAATATCCAAGCCCTCGCGCAATAAGTTGATTCCCACTAGCACGTCGAATTCCCCTAAGCGGAGATCGCGGATAATTTCCACCCGTTCTACGGTGTCAATGTCGGAGTGTAGATAACGCACGCGCACGCCGTGTTCTTCTAAATAATCGGTCAGATCTTCCGCCATTCGTTTGGTTAATGTGGTTACTAAAACACGCTCATTTTTATCCGCTCTTTGGCGTGCTTCGGAAAGCAAATCGTCCACCTGAATTGCCACAGGGCGAATTTCAATTTCTGGGTCAAGCAAGCCTGTTGGGCGCACTACTTGATCGATAATTTCACTGCCCGATTTTTCTAATTCATAAGGGCCAGGCGTGGCGGAAACATAAATGGTTTGCGGTGCGAGGCGTTCAAATTCTTCAAATTTTAATGGACGGTTATCTAGCGCTGAAGGCAGGCGGAAACCATATTCCACCAAGGTTTCTTTGCGTGAGCGGTCGCCGCGATACATTCCACCAATTTGTGGCACAGTAACGTGAGATTCATCAATAATCAGCAAACCGTCTGCAGGAATATAATCAAACAATGTCGGTGGCGGCTCGCCTTCTTTACGCCCCGATAAATAGCGTGAATAATTTTCAATACCCGAGCAATAGCCCAATTCATTCATCATTTCAATGTCAAACTGTGTGCGTTGGGTAATGCGTTGTTCTTCCAGCAATTTATTTTCTTTGATGAAGTATTCTCGCCGTTGTGCCAATTCCGTTTTAATTTGATCGATGGCTTCTAAAATCCGTTCGCGCGGCGTAACATAATGGGTTTTCGGATAAATTGTGTAACGTGGCACCGCACCAAAATTCGTGCCTGTCAGCGGATCAAAAAGGCTCAGGCGTTCAATTTCGTCATCAAATAATTCAATGCGAATGGCTTGATCATCGGATTCCGCAGGAAAAATATCAATAATTTCGCCCCGCACTCTGAATGTTCCGCGCTGAAACGCTTGATCGTTGCGTGTGTATTGTAGCTCTGCCAATTTCGTCAAAATTTCTCGCTGGTTGATGATCGCCCCTGTTTGCAAATGCAGCATCATTTTGAGATAACTATCAGGATCACCCAAACCATAAATAGCAGAAACGGACGCCACAACGATTGTATCACGGCGCTCTAAAAAAGATTTAGTGGCAGACAGACGCATTTGCTCGATTTGATCGTTAATGGACGCATCTTTTTCAATAAAGGTGTCGCTGCTCGGCACATAGGCTTCTGGCTGATAATAGTCATAATAAGAAACAAAATATTCCACCGCGTTTTCAGGGAAAAAGGCTTTCATTTCCGCATAAAGCTGAGCGGCAAGGGTTTTATTTGGCGCAAGCAACATTGCAGGGCGATTGAGCTTGGCAATCACATTGGCAATGGTAAAAGTTTTGCCCGATCCCGTTACCCCAAGCAGGGTTTGGTGCGCTAAACCATCATTGAGATTTTCACTCAGCTTTTCTATCGCCTGCGGTTGGTCGCCAGAAGGCGAAAAATCAGAATGAAGAATAAAAGGTTTGCTGTGAATTTTGTTACTCATAAAAAAACTGCCTATCCGAAAAGTGCGGTCAATTTTAGCATAATTTTTTACATTCGGCTTAAGCAAAATTTTAAGTTTTACACAACTTATATTTGTCAAGATTGAAATCTCACAAAATCAAAAAAATTTTAAAAAATTTCTAGATTTTATTAACTTATTGATAATAAATAAATGCTATTTTACAATCAATTTTATTGTCCAAATTTCGCTAAAAACCCTAGTTTTTTTACAAGGGATTCGGCGATTTTTTCAAATTAAAACTCACAGACTTATCCACAGGTGCTGTGGATATAAAAAAAGAACATAATTTTTCAAAATTTTTTTAATTTCACTGTTGACAAAGGAAAGACAGATCATTATCATCTGCGACCAATTCCTTGTGATACAGAATTATTCCTCCTTAGTTCAGTCGGTAGAACGGCGGACTGTTAATCCGTATGTCGCTGGTTCAAGTCCAGCAGGAGGAGCCAATTTTCTCTTTTGGCAGTTTTTATTTGTCTCCTTTTATAAAAGCTATTTCGTTCCAAAAGAGCTTAAAGCCCATATCCTCCTTATGGGCTTTTATTTTTTTCTCATCAGCCTTTCATAATAATGATAATATTCGTTACTTTTCATCATTTATAGGACACGCAAATGTTTTTAATCTTTTCTCGCTATACTGGTCGGATTGGCGATTTTAGTCTGGAGCGCAGATCGTTTTATTGACGGTGCGGCTTCTCTCGCCAGTTATTTAGGTATGTCGCCTTTGTTAATCGGCATTGTGATTATCGGCTTTGGTACTTCTGCGCCTGAAATTATTGTTTCAGCACTTTCTGCATTAAACCACAGCCCTGGGATTGCACTGGGAAATGCTTACGGCTCAAACATCACCAATATTGCCTTGATTTTAGGGGTAACCGCAATGATTAAGCCGATTATGGTCAATTCACAGGTGCTAAAAAAAGAATTGCCCGTGTTGATGCTAGTTACCCTACTTTCTGCCTTTTTAATTTATGACGCCACCATTTCTCGCCTTGATGCGGTGATTTTACTGGCGGTATTCACCCTCTATATGGGCTGGACAATTTGGCAAGGCACAAGACATTCAGGCGATAGTCTTGAACAAGACATTAACGATGAACTCAAAGAAAAATCACAAATGCCGTTGAAAACTGCAGTGTTGTGGTTAGTGATTGGCTTGGCATTATTAATGGCCAGCTCGCAATTATTAGTGTGGGGTGCAGTGAATATCGCCACCTATTTAGGCGTGAGTGATTTGATTATCGGTTTAACCATTGTTGCCATTGGCACATCATTGCCAGAATTGGCGGCTTCCATTATGGCAGCGAGAAAAAATGAATTAGATCTCGCGGTGGGCAATATTATTGGCTCGAACCTGTTTAACACCCTTGCTGTGGTCGGCATTGCTGGCGCAATCAGCCCAATTCAAGCCACGCCAGAAGTGTTTAGCCGAGATATGCTCGTTATGATTGCATTAACAGGCTTGCTGTTTTTATTTGGTTATGGTTTCAAAGGACGAAATGGGCGAATTAACCATGTTGAAGGATTTGTGCTATTTCTGTGCTATGTAGCTTATAATTCTTTGTTAATTTACACCGCACTTTAAGCTGAACGAGTGATACGATGAAAAGAAAAAGGGGTGAGATTTCACCCCTATTTTTCATCTGAAAGATTATCCGCCAAATAACACTGCGCCACCACGCACAGGCAAGGTTGTGCCATAAAATAATGCTGTCGCAAAGAAAATCACCACAAACCCTGCGATCAATTTCACCGCAATTTCGGCATAAGGGGAATGCTCTGCGCTAACATACCAACGCCCTAATTTCACCGCGGTCTGTCTTGCATATTGCACAATCAAGGCAAATAAAGAAAGCGTAATCCCTGTGCCCACTGCCATCGCCATTGCTGCTGCCATTCCCCATTGATAAAGATCCAGCATATAGGAAAGAAAAAGAATAAAAATCGCCCCTGAGCAAGGCCGCATTCCAATGGTTAAAATCACAAGCAAACGAGATTTAAAATTGGTCGCCTGCTCTAATTGCTGCGAACTCGGCAAGTGTTGATGCCCACAACTGCAACCCTCTGCGTGATCGCTATGCTCACAATGGGATTGCACAAGCTGAACTGGTTTTTCTGAAATCGCTTTTGCCGAAATGGGTTTGATGGCGTGAATTTTTCCCACTGAAATGCTGCGTTTGTTTTGACGAAATTCTCGCAAAAATTTCACCGCACTTTGATAAATCCAATATGCGCCTAGCAAGAACATTAAAATAAAGGCGGATCGCTCAAGCCAAAGTTGGCTCAATTTGAAATAATGGGAAGATAAACGCAAGCCCACCACAATAATGGAGGTCGCCGCCACCGCCACCACGCCTTGCATTAAAGAAGACAACAAGGTGAGCTGAACGCTGGTTTTTAATTTCGCTTGGTGAGTGGATAGATAACTGGCAATGACAAATTTACCGTGGCCTGGGCCGAGTGCGTGCAACACGCCATACAAAAAACTGATAAACATTAAGCCTAAACCTGCTCGCACAGGATATTGTTTAATTTGATGTAAATAACCAGAAATACTCTGGTTAAAGGCTTTTTGCCAGCTGATGGTTTGCCCAAATAAATAAGGTAAGATATAAAACCCTAGCCCTACGAGTAACAGCAATATTACCAGATACTTAAAGCCCTTTTGGGTGCACTTGTTTAATGGCATACAATCTCCACTTTTTGGCTAAACACTTCGCCAAGGGAACTGTCCTCATCACGCTGACTACGATCTAAAGACGCCGCGTATTTACGCACCTTTTCATCAACATTTGGTTCAATCACCTTGCCCGTACATTGGGCAGGAAGTTGTGAAAAATCCACCGCACTTTGTTTATTCAGTATGGGGTTATTCTGCGTTGGATAAGTCATTGCCACAAAATAAGTGGGATCGTATGTCGCTAATTCAAACTGGTTTTCCTTCAGCACTTGGGGCTTAGACAACAAAAAATCAAAATAGTACATCATTTGTGTGCCATTTGACTTCATTCCATAATTTTGCGGCTGTGCTTTGTACTTAATCTTTTTCTTATCTTTATCAAAGAGATAGCTAAAATAATGCTCATTGACAATATTTTTCATTGCTTCATCAATCAACCTTTGCTTATCGCTTGGTTGCGTGGACTGGGCTAAATCATAAATAATACTGGCAGAACTTGGCTCATCAAGCACCCACTGCATCGAAAACCCAACTAACGCCCCTTTTTCCACCAACACCTTACTTTGCATATCAATAAAGGCGTGCGGGTGGGCAACGCTAAGCAACGGAACCAACGTTAAGAGTCCCAAGCATTTTTTGAACATAATCTTCCTTACTAAAACAAAAGAAAGCAAAATCCTACCACTAAATCCAAAGGCAGACAAAATGCCATTTGCTGATTTAAACAACAAAATCTAACAAAAAAACTCTATTTCTGTGATTTATATCAAAAAAATGTAAATTCATCATTTATTTATCAACAGCTTATAGGTAGTATATGTCCTGTCGAGTGATTGCTTGATATTCATAAAGTTCCTAAATAAAATAATCAAAATAAATAGCTAAACTACTTTCCTACCTCCCTTTCGGGAGGTTTTTTTTCGCTTTCAATTCGCAAAAGGTAAAATCTCAAGTAAAATAACCCGCACTTTTTACAGCTAAGAGAACAATTTATGTCATCACAATTTGTTTATACTATGCACCGTGTCGGTAAGGTTGTGCCGCCGAAACGTCATATTTTAAAAGTATATTTCCTTAAGCTTTTTTCCCAGGTCGCAAAAATTGGTGTGCTGGGGGTTTAAAATGGTTAGCGGGGGTAAAATCTACCCGTGCTGCGCATTATGGCTGGCGTGGATAAAG
>NZ_PQVI01000055.1 GCF_002921145.1 Avibacterium endocarditidis | reverse complement strand
AAGTGCGGTGTATTTTTGTAAAGAATGTAAACAAGCGTTGAACTATTTACCGTTAGTTAAAAACTATGCTAGAATTAAACAATTTTTATAACCTTTATTGGAGAATACTATGAAGAAATTATTAGCAGTCGTAATTGGTGCTTTAGCTGTTTCAGCAACAGCCAATGCAAATTGGTATGTACAAGGGGATTTAGGTTACTCAAAAACTAAATTTACTGGAGGTTTCAATGATCTTAATATGGGCAAAGTAGCTCCAAGTGTGGCTGTTGGATATAAAGTCAATGAACTACGTTTTGCATTAGATTACACTTATTATGGTAAGAAAAACTATTCTTATCATATTCAAGAAAATGCTACAGATTATGAAAAAGGCAATGGTTCAATTAAAGCTCAAGGTTTTGGTTTTTCTGCCCTTTATGATTTTAATTTAGATATTCCACTTAAGCCTTACATTGGTGCTCGTTTATCCTTAAATAAGGTAAAGCTTAATGACACTTCGGTAGAAGTTAACCCTAATGGGCATTTTACGGGTTCTGATAATGAGTCACACACTAAATTCGGTTATGGTGTATTAGCAGGAGCTTCTTATCAACTTACGGATAATTTAGCTTTAGATGCAGGTGTTCAATTGCAACGTTTAGCTTCTTTTGAAAATACCAAAGTAAACCAATATGGTGTAAAAGTAGGTCTTCGTTACGAATTCTAATCATCAACTTTTATAGATTTTCATTGTCAGTGCGGTGGTTTTCCACCGCATTTTTTTATGCTGAAATATTTTGCCTTTATTTGATGAACCTTTGCTAAATGTTTACAATACAGCAATTTTCTTAATCAACGGTAACATAATGAAACGGCATCAACTTCTGTTACAAGAAATGGGGCTTTTCCAATGGCAACTGGTGCGCCCTGAAAGTTTGCAAGGCGTAGTAAATATTCCTATTGATGAGCAGGTGCGGTTGGTGATCATTAGTGAAACCGAAAATCCCCCAACTGCATTATTACAAGATATTTTGCGTAGCTTAGATCTAAATCAAAATGAATATTTAGCGATTCATTTTGATTTTATCCCCCACTTGCACGTCAGCCACGAAGTGCATTATTGGCTCTTAAGTGAAAATTCAGAAAAAATCCACTGCACTTTACCTTATTGTCAAAAAGCATTGAGCCAATGGCGCTCGCCAGATTGGCAAACCTTTATGGCAAGCCCACAAGAAAAACGTAAATTATGGCAACAAATTCAAGGAATTAACCCATAATGGTAAAAATTTCCCCTATTCTATCTCAGGATTTTGATCGATTATTTGAGATCGAACAGCAGGCACATCTTGTGCCTTGGTCATTGGGAACATTAAAAAATAATCAAGGCGAGCGCTATTTCAATTTAAAATTGGAGAAAGAGCAACGTATTATCGGCTTTGCTATTTGCCAAAAAGTGCTTGATGAAGCGACCCTATTCAACCTTGCCATTGATCCAGCCTATCAAGGGCAAGGCTTAGGAAAGCAATTATTGCATTCGTTAATCGATGAATTGCGCGGGCAGGGCATTTTGACGTTATGGCTAGAAGTGCGTCAATCCAATGAAATTGCACAAAAACTTTATCTGCAATGCGGCTTTAACGAAGTGGATATTCGTAAAAATTATTATCCAACGTTAGACGGTGGACGAGAAAACGCCGTGGTTATGGCGTGTTATTTATAAGGAACAACAATGTTAGAACGTTATCGTGGGGAAATTATCCTTTTATTTGTGACTATTTCGGCCGCTATTGGCTGGTTCTTTTCAAAATATGCCATTGATGCTTTGCCCTCGGTAGGATTTATCGGTTTGCGGTTTTTTCTTGCCGCACTGGTTTTTCTGCCCTTTGCTTACGTTCATTTACGCCGTTTAAATCGCCAGCAAGTGATAAGTGCGGTGCTAATTGGTGGTGTTTTTGCGGTTTTTCTTGGTGTTTGGATTTTAGCCATCACCAATAATACCAATTTCGGTGAGGGTGCGTTTCTCACCAGTTTATCAATGTTGATCGCACCGTTGCTCGCTTGGATCGTGTTTAAACAAAAACCACAATCGAGCTTTTGGCTCTGTTTACCCATTGCGGTTTTAGGCTTGTACTTTCTTGCCTTAGGCAACAATGGCTTTGATCTTTCTTCCGATAATAGCCTGTATTTGCTCACTTCATTATTGGCCGCTAGCTATTTTGTGCTTAATCATCATTATGCACGCCACGTTCCCGTGTTGCCACTCACCACCATTCAGCTTGCTATGGTTGGGATTTTATGTGGTTTGTATTCAATGTTTATGGAAACTTGGCCTGCAAATATTCCTAATGAAACTTGGAGTTGGTTGGCTGCTAGCGTGTTGATCGCCACCAATTTCCGCTTTTTACTGCAAACGCTCGGGCAGAAATATTCCAGTGTCGGTAATGCCGCATTAATTATGCTGCTTGAGCCGGTATGGACGCTGTTTTTAAGTATGATAATTTTCCACGAGCCGCTCACTCCCCATAAGGCACTAGGCTGCGGCTTAATTTTTATTGCCTTAATTTTCTACCGCTTGCCGAAAGAAAAAGTAAAACAGTTTTTGCGTAGAAAAAAATGCTAAAAAATGACCGCACTTTCTGTACGGTGAGTTATATCCAGCGTCTAACCTGTTGGCAATATTGACGGTAGGTGTCGCCAAAAATTCGTAATAACGCTTGTTCCTCTTGCTTTATTTGGAACTGGTTCATAATGAGAACAAAGAAAATCAGCCCCAAAATTGCCAGCCCATTGCCTAGCCATAAAAACCAGCTGAGTAAAATCAACCATAAACTAAGATACATGGGGTTGCGGCTAAACGCATAAATGCCTGTTGTGATAAGCTGCGAAGTTTTTTCTACCGACAGCGGACTGATCGTGGTTTTAGCTTGATGAAATTGCCAAAGGCTACAAATAGCAATAAGGCCTGCGAGTAACACTATCGGCAAAATAAGAAGTCGTGAAAGGTGAAATAATCTAAAGGGCGGAAGCAAATACATTCCGCCCGCACAAGCAAGGAAAACGAGGGGAGGAGGAAGGATAATCTTCCCCATTAATAACTTACCTTATGCCCATAGCTTTCAAGGATTTGCTTGATATGCTCAAGGGATTCTTTTGTTGGTGGTTTAACATCTTCCAGTTCGTATTTTTCCCCCATCGCTTCCCATTTATGTGCGCCAAGGCGGTGGTAGGGGAGTAGCTCAACTTTTTCAATATTGTGCATATCTTGAATGAACTGCCCAAGCAAATGCACGTCTTCATCGCTGTCTGTCCAGCCCGGCACAACCACATAGCGAATCCATACAGGCTGGTTGCGTTTTTGTAAATATCGAGCAAATTCTAAGGTGCGTTTATTAGGCACACCAATCAAATTTTGGTGTACGCGATCATTGAGTTCTTTCAGATCGAGCAGCACTAAATCGGTAACATCAAGCAGTTCATCAATAATATGATCATAATGACGAACAAATCCGTTGGTGTCTAAACAGGTGTGAATACCTTCTTTTTTGCAAGCACGAAACCAATCGCGCACAAACTCTGCTTGTAACACGGCTTCACCGCCAGAGGCAGTAACGCCACCGCCAGAAGCATTCATAAAATGTCGATAAGTAACCACTTCTTTCATTAGATCTTCTACGGAAATTTCTTTTCCGCCGTGTAGATCCCAAGTATCACGGTTGTGGCAGTATTTGCAACGCATTAAGCAGCCTTGCAAAAACAGGATAAAACGGATTCCCGGGCCATCAACCGTGCCGCAAGATTCATAAGAATGGTAGCGAGCTAAAACAGACATAATGTTCCTTTGTTAGAGAGAATGTAAAATCGTTAATTTCTATTTAAGGCTTTCAAAAAAAGCATTAAATGGAAATCAATCTGCCTAAGCGTAAGGCAGATTGTGTGTATTATAGCGTAATCTTGGCGAAAAAACTTATTTTCCGCTCCATGCTTTGATGGCATCGTGGCGAATTTTGACACGGCTTTGATCATCACCTTTGTAATAATCTTTAGCTAAACCACCTTCCCAATCGCCATAGTTTGGATTTGGTAACATAATGAATTTTTTACCAAATTGCTTACTATTTTGTTGAACGAAAGCACGGCGTTCTGCGTTAGATTTTTTATAGGTAGCATCGCCAAAATCGTTAAGGTTATCGCCAACATAAAGGACGATGTCGTAACCCAGTTTTTCAATTTCAGCAAAGCGAGGGGATTTATTTGATTTGTCTTTTTTCCAAATAAAGCACTTCTTCACATGCCCCGATAAAGCCAAGGGTTTTTAGATCATCAAGGGTTGCGGTTTTTTCTGTGGCATCTTTACGATTAGAAACGTAGAACACTTTACCCGTTGTGGGTATTTAACATAATTATTAAATTCTACGCCCCCGGCACTGCAGCAGTTTCACGCGCATTGACCCAGCGAGTCCAATCTTCGCCATTAAACCCTGTGCCTGTCTGCACTTGCCAGCCTGCATAAGCGCTGTTGTCCATCATTGTTTCATCAAGATCAACCACAACCGCTTTCTTTTACCTTTTAGCCGCTTTCGCTTGGTCGAATGCCACTTTTGCCAGATTAAAGGCTTGGTAAGTTAAGGCTTGGTATTCCCCTGATTGTTGCACCCAGTTTAAAGCCTAATACCGCTTGCTCTTGTAATTGTTGTTCCGCATTTTGCTGGCTTGAAGTGCAAGACAGTGAGTGCAAAAAGGGAAAGAAAAGGGTGAGTACAGCTAGTTTGAATTTTGTGTTTTTCATCGCTTCTCCTGTAGAAAAGTAAGTTGTAGGAAAGTCATTAAAAAATTCGGTAAAAAACTACCGCACTTATTATAGCAGATAAAATTTCTAGAATAATAATATTCTAGTTAAACTCTCTATCACATTTA
>NZ_PQVI01000054.1 GCF_002921145.1 Avibacterium endocarditidis | reverse complement strand
GCTTTTTTTGCAAGTTTTTAGAAACTTAAGTAAGGGGCGATTTTTTCGATGGTGGCTTCGCCGATACCTGAGATGTTAGATAATTCTTCAACAGATTTGATTTTGCCTACTTTATTACGATATTCAACAATCGCATTCGCTTTTGCTTCACCGATACCAGAAAGGTTTTGTAAGGTTTTTGCGTCTGCTTTATTGATGTTGATTTTTCACCAACATAAGATTTAGCTTGATCTTTCAAAGATTTTGCTTTTTCTGATGCTTTGTTTTTTGCATTTTCAGCAGCTGATTTGGCGCTGTTTTTAGCTTTGGTTTCAGCAGTTTTTTTGCTGTCTGAGATTTTGTCTTTGGCTTTTGTTACGCTATCTTTCATTGAAGTGGTTTTATCTTCCACGGCTTTTTTGGCAGATTTTGCTTTGCTTTCAACAGTATTTTGCTGTCTGCCATTTTATCTTTGGCTTTTGTTGCGCTCTCTTTCATTGAGGTAGCTTTATCTTCTACTGATTTTTTGGCAGATTTTGCTTTATTTTCTACCGCACTTTTTGTATCAAGCACTTTGTCTTTTGCTTTGCTGGCTTTTTCTGTCACAAGATTTTTACCTTGTTTTACCATGTCTTGTTTCATTGTTTGAGCAGTATCTTTTACTGCGTCAGTTGCAACCGTTTTTTCCGCTGAAAAAGCGGTTGATGATACTGCCATTGCTAAACTTAATGCTAATACAGATTTTAATGCTTTCATTTTAACTCCTTAGGTTAATGAATATTCCCTTGCGGGGGTAATTGGGAATGGTTTCCCGTGAATTCCCCTATTAGTTTCCTTTTTCGTGGAAAAGTTCCTTAAATTTTATTTTTATGGATAAAAATTCGTCAAAACAATACCGCACTAGTGTAAAAAATGATTGCAACAAGAAGCAATCTAGGGTATATCTTGTTCGTCTGTAAAATTTTTGTAAAAACTTTTGTGAAAGTTTTAGGGCAACACAACATCTCTTAGGCATAAGCTTTGTTCTAAAGCGGTTAAGCCTTTCTATAAACTGAAAAGTAAAGGAGTAAAAATGAAAAAATTATTAAAACTCTCTCTTATCGCGGGTGTAGCAGCCACCTCTTTTTCTGTGCAAGCGGAAGATCTGTTTGTTACCATCGGTACAGGTGGTCAAACTGGGGTTTACTATGTGGTTGGGCAATCAATCTGTCAATTAGTGAATCGTGATACCGCAAAAACTCATATTAAATGTAACGCACCTTCAACTGGTGCTTCTGTGGCAAACTTAAATGCAATTGCGGCAGATCAAATGGAAATGGGCATTGCGCAATCAGACTGGCAATATCACGCTTACCACGGTACAAGCTCCTTTGCGGGTAAGAAAAATGATAAATTGCGTGCAGTGTTCTCAATTCACCCAGAACCGTTCACTTTAATGGCGCGTGATGATTCAAATATTAATTCTTTTGATGATTTGAAAGGTAAACGTGTGAATGTGGGCGATCCGGGTTCTGGTACGCGCGCAACAATGAATGTAATTTTGGCCGCGAAAGGTTGGACAGACAAAGAATTTAAAGTGGCGTCTGAATTAAAACCTGCTGAAATGGCATCGGTAATGTGTGATAACAATCTTGATGCGATTACCTATAACGTTGGTCACCCAAATGGTGCGTTGAAAGAAGCAGCGGCTTCTTGTAATGCTCATCTTGTTCCTGTAACAGGTGAAGCGATTGATCGTTTAGTGGCGGCAAATCCTTACTATGCGAAAGCAACTATTCCGGGTGGGTTATATCGTGGTACAGATAATCCAGTAGATACTTTCGGGGTATATGCGACTTTAGTAACATCTTCAGATGTGCCTGATGACAAAGTTTATACGGTAGTTAAAGCGGTATTTGATAACTTTGCTCGCTTTAAACGTTTACACCCTGCGTTCGCCAATCTTAAAGAAGAAGAGATGATTAAAAACGCACTTTCTGCGCCATTACACGAAGGTGCAGTGCGTTACTATAAAGAACGTGGTTGGTTACAATAATCTCATCTTTATTATTTAGGCAGGCTTAGCCCTGCCTTTTTCCGTTTTCATTATTTCAAATTTTTCGGGAGATTTTATGTCCGAATCCACAAAAAAAAATGGATTACGACGATGATCTGCAAGATATGGTCGCCTCCAATGATTCAGGCGGACGAAATCCTACTGGTGCAAGCAGAAAACTGATCGTAATTACCGCGATTTTATGGTCGGTTTTTCAACTTTATTACACCTCTCCTGTGCCATTTTGGCTACAAGAAGCCGTTCGTAATTGGGGGCTAGATATTAATGTGGTGATCGATGACACTAAAGCGCGTTCGATCCACCTTGCCTTTGCATTGTTCTTGGCCTATTTATCGTTCCCTGCTTTTGCAACCTCACCAAAACATCGTATCCCGTTGTTAGATTGGTTTTTTGCCACCCTTGGAGCATTTTTAGGTGCCTATTACATTTTCTTTTATGAAGGTTTAGTCACACGTTTCGGCGCACCCAATACGCAAGATATTATTGCTGGCTGTCTAGGCGTGTTATTGCTGTTAGAAGCCTGTCGCCGTAGCCTTGGCTTGCCTTTGGTGATTATCGCCAGTGTATTTTTGGCTTATAACTACTTCGGGCAATTCCTGCCAACAGATTGGATCATCAGCCACCGTTCAGGTTCACTTTCACAAATGGTGAACCAACAATGGGTAACCACTGAGGGCGTGTTTGGTGTGGCATTAGGGGTTTCCACCAAATATGTGTTCCTTTTTGTATTATTTGGTGCATTGCTTGATAAAGCGGGCGCGGGTAACTATTTCATTAAAACTGCTTTTGCTTATCTTGGACATCTGCGTGGTGGGCCAGCGAAAGCGGCTGTGGTGTCATCAGGCTTAACGGGGCTAATTTCAGGCTCATCTATTGCTAACGTAGTAACCACCGGAACTTTCACCATTCCAATGATGAAACGCGTGGGCTTTTCAGCAGAAAAAGCAGGCGCGGTAGAAGTGGCTTCATCGGTAAATGGACAAATTATGCCACCGGTAATGGGCGCAGCGGCTTTCTTGATGATCGAATATGTCAATATGCCATATAGCCAGCTCATCACCTATGCGGCACTGCCTGCACTGATTTCTTATATTGCATTGGTTTATATCGTGCATTTAGAAGCATTAAAAATGAACTTGCACGGCTTGCCAAGAACCGATCCACCAAATCCGTTTTAGTTACCTTGCTAAAATTGGTCAGCACTATTTTAGTCGTGATCGGCTTAGTAATTGGCGTGGAGTTTGGTTTAGGCTGGTTGAAAACCGTTGCACCGGATCATAGTTTCTTAATCGTTGCGGTGTTATTGGCGCTGATTTATCTCGCCTTAATTCGCCGTGTGGCACAATTCCCTGATTTAGAAATTGATGATCCTAATTCCCCAGTGGTAAAACTGCCGTCCGCCAAACCAACGGTAAATGCAGGCTTGCATTATTTAATTCCTGTTGTGGTGCTAATTTGGTGTTTAATGGTCGAAATGCTTTCACCAGGGCTATCTGCTTTCTGGGGAACAGTTACCTTGATGATCATTTTAGTCACTCAGCATCCGTTACTAAACTTCTTCCGTAACAAACCGATCACGAAAGATCTGTTTAAACAAGGCGTTGATGCCCTTGTTGATGGTTTAGAAACAGGCGCACGTAATATGATCGGGATTGGTATCGCCACTGCAACCGCAGGAATTATTGTCGGTGTTGTTTCACTCACTGGTTTTGGCGTACAGCTCTCTGGCATTATCGAAATGCTCTCAATGGGTAACATCTTGCTTATGCTTATCCTTGTGGCAATATTCAGCTTAATTCTAGGAATGGGCTTGCCAACCACGGCTAACTATATCGTGGTGTCATCTTTAATGGCATTAGTGATTGTAGAAGTGGGTAAACAAAATGGCTTAATCGTACCGCTGATTGCCGTGCATTTATTCGTGTTCTATTTCGGGATTATGGCTGACGTAACCCCACCTGTGGGTCTGGCTTCTTTCGCTGCTGCGGCAGTATCAGGTGGTAGCCCAATCAAAACAGGTTTAGTGGCATTCTTTTACAGCCTAAGAACAGCGATCTTGCCATTCTTGTTCATCTTTAATACGGATCTGTTATTAATTGATGTGGGCTGGGCAAAAGGCATACTGGTCGCGGTGGTATCCACCATTGCCATACTCGCCTTTACTTCCGCCACAATGAATTATTTCATCACGAAGAACAAAGTGTGGGAAACTGTTGCCCTTATTTTTGCGGCATTTATTATTTTCCGCCCTGGTTTCTTTATGGAATATATTTCGCCAACCTCTTATCACATTGAGCCAGTGCATTTGGCACAAGAGTTGGAAAAAGTGCCAGTTGATGAAAAAATTACCGTCAAAGTGGCCGGCACCAATCCTTATGGAAAACAAATTGAGTTCTATTCTGAACTCAGCGTGCCAGAAGGAAAAACCGGTGAAGAGCGCCTAAATAAACTCGGCTTAACCTTGCTCAATACAGGCGAAAGCATTGAAATTGATGGCAAAGCGACACCAAAAGTCATTATTGATATGGTTGAAATTGATTCCCCTGCCGCCAAAGCAGGCTTAAATTGGGATCAAACCCTACTCGATATTTCTTTACCAAAAGTGGCTACTGCCAAAGAATGGATGTTCATTCCAGGCTTATTGATTATTCTCCTTGTTGGATTTAATCAACGCCGTAGAGCAAAAAAACAATAAAAAAATTGACCGCACTTAACGCATTCAAGTGCGGTCAAAATTTATGAAATTTTCCAAATGTTGAAAGCACAACAAGATAAAAGGATCTTATTATGTACAACAAACTGCTTATTGCCATTGATCTCAGCAATCTGAAAAGCGCAAAATATGTAGTGGACACCGCCCTTCAGCTCACCAACCACAATCCTAACGCGATTTACCGTGTCGCTACCATTATCGAACCCATTGACGACAGCTTTATCTCCGCATTCTTACCAAAAAACTTTGACAAATCTGTCATTGAAGAAGCCAACAAAACCCTACACGATTTCACCAAAGCCCACTTCCCAGAAGGCACAAAAGTACAACATATTGTCGCCCACGGCACAATTTATGAAGAAATCAACCGCATTGCCGATGAAAAAGAAGTGGATCTCATTATTATGCTCGCCAGCAGCAAACCAAACGCCAAAGGCTTAAGCAGCAACACAGTAAAAGTGGCACGCTATGGCAAAAAACCAATTTTGGTTTTGAAATAAACTCAACTCAATCAAGAAAGCGGAGTTATTTCCGCTTTTTTCTTTCTATAAAAGTGCGGTTGTTTTTTGCCAAATTTTTCCCTTCTTCTTTTTTACTTAAATCTTAATAAAGATCAAATTTTTCGCTAAAAGATCGCTAACCTCTTGTTTTTTTTTTTTAAACTAAGAAAGTTTTGCTGTTTTTTAGAAAAAAATCCTGTTTTTCCTAAAAATAAACTCCCTTATTTAACTTAACAATCTTTTATAGAGGAATTTTTTATGCAACCTAAATTTAAAACAACGGCATTGGCATTATTAATTTCATTAGGTGTGGTGGCTTGTGGGTCATCTAGTGGTGGTTCAAGTTCATCAGAAGATACCGCACAAAACCAATCCCCTACAACTCAAGAAAAAACTATTGAAAATTTACAGCAAACGATAAAGAAATATCAGGAACAAATTAATGAAATTTCAGAAAAACAAAAACAACTAGAAGCGGAAAAAGAGAAATTTAGTCAAACAAATGAGAATATTAACCAACTTTCTCAACAAGAAACCTTAGCCAAAGAAAAGCTGCAACAAGCCGAAAAGCAACTTTCCCTTGCCAATAGTCAGAAAGAAAAATTAGAGAAAGAGTTACAAGCGACTGAAAAATCGCTAAATAAACTGAAAGAGCGATCTGTTATTGATCAAAATAGATTGCAAGAATTATCTCTAAAACTGACAGAAGTTCAAAATCAATTGAAAAATGCTCAGGCTGATGCCGACTATGCCAATATGCTCCTTGAGTCAGCCAATAACGAGTTACAAAATGTTTATGAACACCGTAATCAATTAGAACAAGAACGCAATGAAGCAGAACAAAAAGTCAACGAAAAGAACAAGAAATTTCTCATCTCAAAAATGAAAACCGACATTTAGAAGCGCAATATAACCAACTCACTAAAGGTTTTTCTCTCACTAATTCTGAACTTGAGCAAAAAGAACAAGCACGAAAAACTCGTGAGGAAGAAAATGGAAGATTTGTGGATAAACGTGTAATTGCAACAGATAGCTCATATTATTATGGCACGCAACCACAAGATAATAAGGTTTATGGCAATATCACGGCAGATGGTACTCGCAGTGAAAATATTACGAGTTATGTAGAAATGACTCAAGATTATACAACTAACTATCAACCAGAACTCAATGTTTATAAAATTATAACTATAATTTAGAAGATTCGGGTTATTCTATTACTTATAAAATGGAGAATTACACCAAATTGCTTATGGCGGTAATCCAACGCGGATGACAGCCCTAGATCATTTGCAAAGAATACCTGGTGTAGCAACTTATACTGGAAAGACATTAATTGCTCCTAGGTATAATAATCAACCTAGTGAAGGCACTTTCACTCTCACTGCTGATTTTATTAATCAACAAGTAAATGGGAAAAGCATCATAAATGATGAAGCTAGTAATCCTTCCTGGACTTATACACAAGATAGAAATATTTATTTAGAAAATACCAAGATCACTACAAATAATGGTATTTTAGAGTTCACTGGTAATGCACATTTCACTGATAATGCACCGAATTATTCTAGTAATACTTATGAATTACAAGATGTTAAATATACGGGCAACTATGAAGGAAAATTTATGGGCAAAAATGCGGCACAAGTAGCTGGAAAAGTTAAAATCGTAGATCACAATCACTCAGCATATCCAACGATAAACGCCGTATTCACTGGCGAACGTTAATCTCAATCAAGCCACTGCTTGCAGTGGCTTTTCCTTTACTTTCGAGTTTCTCACCATGAAAAAACTATTTTTAATTAGCTTATTACCTTTTTCAATTTTAGCCGAAAATACTTTTCAGCCAGAACAACATCAATATGTTGCGCAACCTGAAAAGCCAGTAAAATCAATGCCATTTATTCAGCCAACAAAATCTGAAAAAATTAAAGTGCCAATTGAACAAATTAAACAAGATAAAAACCTGGCAGAATATTTATTAAATTTAGCGATATTGCAACAAATAATGCTTCAATCGGAAACCTTGCTACCTATTTATCAGCAATTTGAACAAAAGATGATATTTAGTTTTATTCGCCCAAGGCGTTTCAGAAAAATTACAACAGCATTATGCAACGGCTATTTCTTATTTTCGTCAAATTCTTGCCATAAATCCTGATTTAAACCCTGTAAGAATTGAACTTGCAACAACCCTATTTGCCGATCAGCAATTAACTGCTGCCAAAGAACAATTTGAGAAAGCCAAAGCTGAACCAAACTTACCAGCGAATATTGTACATTTACTTGACCAGTATTTGAATGCAATTGAACAACATTCTGACTGGCAAAGTAACTTGAGTTTCAATTATTTGCGCGATCCTAATGTTAATAATACATCTCACACTCAAGAAATAGAAAATACAGGTTTTATAAAATCAAAAGAAATGTTACCGCAATCTGCGCACGGCATCGCTTATCGCTTTAATCTTTCTAAAGAATATAATTTATTTTCCAATCATTATGTTTATATTGAAAATACATTATGGGGAAAATATTATTGGGATAATAAAGATTATAACGATATTTTAAACCGCACTTATTTAGGCTATATGAATAAAAGTGCGGTGCAAAATTGGAAAATTTTGCCTTTTTATGGTCGCCGCTGGGTAGGGAAGCACCGCTATCAATGGGAACAGGGATTGCGCGCTGAACTTTCTCGTTGGCTTTCTCCAAATTGGCATATTTCTACGGCACTTGAATATAGTAAGCAACGTTATTTTTCACAACCCGGCTCAAATGGTTTTAATCAGCTTGCTTCTATTACGGCATTATGGCTGCGCAATGCTCGCCAATATTTTTATACGGGTATTGATTTTAATCGTGAAAAGACGCGGGTTCGTCAATATAGTTCAGACATAAAAACGCTGCGCTTAGGCTGGGGGCAAGAATGGGGAAAAGGTATCTCTTCGCGCTTATCTTTTTCTTTTGCGAAACGCCAATACAAAGCGGAAGCCAAATTAGGTGGCATATTGCCCTTAGGGAAAATACGCTCTGATAAAATTTACCAAGCCCAATTAATGCTATGGAAGCGAGATTGGCATTTATGGGGAATTACCCCTAAATTACAATTAAGTTGGAAGAAACAAGTAAGTAATATTCCTTCTATGTATTCCTACCAAAGTAAAAATATTAATCTGTTGTTCGATAAGAGTTTCTGATATTGATACAAAAATTTAGGCATTCTTTAATGCCTAAATTTTTTTGCTTTAATAAAGCTACATTCCCTGCAAAAACGGATTGCTTTTCTTTTCCTTGCCAATGGTCGTGTAATTTCCGTGACCCGCAATGACGATCATTTCGTCAGGTAACGGATAAAGTTTTTCTTTAATTGAGTTCAGCAAGGTTTGATGATCGCCGCCGGGGAAATCTGTGCGTCCAATGCTGTTTTGAAAGAGTACATCACCAGTAAATGCAATGCTTTTGTTATGTTCAATAAAGCCGATATGCCCCGGTGTATGTCCCAGTAAATGTAACACTTCAAAATTAAAATCGCCCACCTTAATGACTTCCCCTTCTTCATTTAACCAGCGATCAGGCAAAAAGGCATTGGTTTCAAATAGCATTTCAAAGCGTTCTGCCTGTTGCGGTAAGCCTTCAAACCAATAGCGATCCGCTTCGTGCGAACCCCAAATTTCTATCTTAAAGTGATTTTTCAGCTTTTCTGCTGCACTGATATGATCTAAATGTCCGTGAGTGAGCAAAATTAATTTTAAATTTAAGCCTAATTCTTCAATGCGTTTAATTAGCTTTTCTGCCTCACCACCTGGGTCAATAATAGCGGCATTTTTTTCATCGTCCCAAATGATTGAACAATTTTGTTGGAACGCCGTAACAGGAATAATCTCAATATTCATTTTTTGTCCTTTATTGATATTTCTTTGAAATTAAAAGAATAAAACCGCAAATTTGCTTGCGGTTTTATATATTTGAAATGCGGATAATCAGCTTCCACGCCAAGTACGAACAGGGCCAGTATCAATATGCACGAAATTACTTCTTGGGTAATACCCTACACCGCCATTATTTAGGCTTTCCGCCGCACGTTTTACACTCGCCAATGGCACGCCATCAATCCGGAAATCAATCGCTTGCCCACGAATATGGTAGCTATTACTCGCTACGCCACGGCTTTTTCTACGCATTGCCGCATTACTTGTTGGTGAGCGATAACCACAAATAATTTGGATTTCAGTATTGCGTAAGCCTAAAGTACGCTGAATTTGATAAAACTTGGCAAATAATCTAGGATCCATTCGATGAATTTGGTTATTACGTTTATCACGCAATAAATAATCCAACTTTCTCAAACTTGCCGCAGAAAATCCTTTTGTAGGGTTAAATTCTCCTGCAAAACGATCGCCAGTATTGATATTTCTAAAGCTTAGAATGCGTGGTTTCGGCGTTGAAACCATTGCTAATACTGTATTAGGTAATAAGGATACCCCCAATACAATTCCACCAAGGGAAAGCCATTTACGGCGCTGCTGATTAATCTCGCTCATAGTAATAATTCTTTACTCTAAATTTACAATTCTTTACTTTCGACTACGCACGTTCTAATTAGTTCATAAAAAGTAAAAAATTTAAAATAGTAATCACTTTTCAATGTGTTAGGCATTACATCAAATATTTTTTCACCGCATTCCAGTTTACATAGCTTAAATTCGGTGCTGAATCATAGCCATAAATATCTGGCAAGGTGTGTAATTTTCCACCGTCCATCCAAGCGGTTACATAATAAAGATAAACCGGATTATCCGACCCCACATTCGCAGAAGTGGTTTTTTTGCTGCCTAACACTTTACGCTTGCGTTCATCAGACCAACCGACTTCTTTGAGCAAAATGCTTGCTAACTGATCGGATTGCTCCACACGAATACAACCAGAACTCAATGCGCGGTCTTTCTTGTTAAACAAACTGTGGTTTGGTGTATCGTGCAAGTAAATGGCATCAGCACTTGGCATATTAAATTTATAATTACCTAAAGCACTATCCCCGGCGCTTGACGGATACGATAAGGGAATTTGCTGCCAATCGCCGCCCAGTTAATGGAATGTGGATCAATGGTGCGCCCTGAACCGTCTGTAATGGTATAACCATTGCGTGCCACATAACTTGGATCACGTTTAATTTTGGTACTAAATCTTCATTGATTAAACGTGGCGTTGGCGTCCAAGGTGGATTAACCACAACATTACTTAATTTGCTATACATCACAGGGGTTTTGCGCGCTTGTTTTCCCACGATAACGCGTGAATTCATTACCAGTTTGCCATTACGATAATAATTAAGCTGATAACTTGGAATATTCACAAAAAGCCCGTTTATAAACTCAGGCAAAATTCTTAAACGTTGCGTGTTGATCGCCAATTTATAGATCTGGTTACGATCCATTTTTCCTGAAGAAATTAAGGCTTCTAGCTGATATAAAGTTTGGCGATATAAATTATTTTTACCCGCAAGTTGTGCAACAAATTCAAAATTTTGATTATTTTTCACCGCACTTAACCAGCGCTGAATTTCTTGCTCTGAGGGTTCTGCACTTTTATAAGCAGTTGGAGAATATAACCATTTCTGCGCAGATTTCAGCGCATTTTGTGAATAGTAAAGATAATCAAGGAATGCGTCAGTAAGCAAAATATCATAAATCAAACGATCTTTGCCCTCAGCATTATAGATACGATCTAAATTTTGTGCTGACTGGCGAGAAATACCACTCGCCACCAATGCTGCATATTCGCGTAAAAATTGTTTCTCGGCTTTTTTATCTTCCCACAGCAACACATAATCATTTTGCGTATAAATTTTGGCTACCGCCGATTTAAACATCAACGGCTGCGTGCCAATAATATCTGTTAAGCGCTGTTCTGAACGCTGTTGCTGTTCTGCATTGAGGCGATCTTCCTCCACTTTACGTTCTGTTGCGATTTTCTCAGCAATCGCTTTTCGTTCGAGTAAAAGCTGTTCATTCGTCAGTTTTACCATTGCCGGCGTTGAGGATTGCCCTGCATTCAACACTGGTGCGGTGTTTGCCGCAATAGCTGTTCCCACATAAGCACAAGACGTCAATAAAGCCGCGCGTGTAGCTAACTTAAATGAAGTCGTTTTTAACATTCTAGAGTCCTTAAATATAAAAATCACAATAAAAAGCACCGCACTTATTAAAGTGCGGTCAGAAATTTAGTTATTTTTTCGGTGTTACTTCTGCACCCGAAAGATGATGTTTTTCATCAAAATTAATGAGATCCACCGCCATTTTTTCTGCCTCTTTTAAGTAGAAATCAGGGGCTTCATAATCTTTCGGTAAATCATCAAGTTTCTTCAATGGTTTTTTACCTTCTCGTTTAAAGCGCGCATTCAAATCTTTCAAGCGTTTTGCGTCATCTTTATCATTCTCTGCTTTGCGTTTTGCAAAATTCAATGATAAATATTTACGCTCACGGCGCTCATCTAACACTTTAAGATCTTCATTAAGCGCAATAAATTCAGGATCTTTCGCCATTCGAGCAATATGCGGAGCTTCCAGTGCATTAATTGCTTCTCTTGATTTCCCAGCCTCAGAATAAGGAGCTGGTGGCAATTTATCCCAAGGCAACGCATTATCTTCGTTTTCTTCCCCATATTCTTTCAAGTCAATCAATGATGGGAACGTAATATCTGGCGCAACCCCTTTCAACTGGGTGCTTCCGCCATTAATACGATAGAATTTTTGAATGGTATATTGAATTAGCCCCATTGGGGTTTCTTCTGAATCAAACACAAAATTCAATGGACGGCTTTGTTGAACAGTTCCTTTACCAAAGGTATTCTGTCCAATAATAATCGCTCGGTTATAATCTTGCATTGCTGCTGCAAAAATTTCAGACGCAGAAGCACTAAAGCGATTGAGCATCACTAAGAGTGGCCCTGCATAATCTTGAGTGTTATCCGGATCTTCGTGAATACGAATGCGTTGATAAGCATCTCTCACCTGAACCACTGGCCCATCGGTAATAAATAAGCCAGTTAATTCAACCACTTCTTTTAACGAACCACCGCCATTCTCACGCAAATCAATAATCAAGGCTTGTGCATTTTTCTGCTTCATTTCTGCAAGCAGTTTTTTCACATCTTCCGCTAAACCAAGATAAAAACTTGGAATTTTAATCACGGCAATTTGCTTGCCATCAACCTTTTCCACGGTTAATTTCGCCGCCTGATCTTCCAAGCGAATTTTATCTCGAATAAGGGTAACAATGCGGGATTTTCCGCCTTTTTCTGGCTCAATTTCTAAACGAACTTTCGTGCCTTTTTTCCCTTTGATCTTGTCGATCACGTCATCTAAACGCCAACCAACAACATCTTCAATTTCACCTTTTGCCTGACCGACACCAACAATTTTATCACCCGGCTTAATTTTTTACTGCGATCAGCCGGCGCACCAGCCACTAGTGAGCGGATAATGGTTTCCCCATCTTCCGATTGCAAGGTTGCCCCAATGCCTTCTAATGAAAGGTTCATACTTTCATTAAAACTTTTTGCACTTCTTGGCGCAAGATAACTTGTGTGTGGATCGATTTCACGCGCAAAAGCATTCAAATACACTTGTACAATATCATCAGCTTTAGTTTGCGTTAAACGGCGGATTGCCAAATCATAGCGTTTCGTTAAGGTTTTCTTAATTTCACGCCAATTCTTACCTTTGAGCTTCAAATTGATGATGTCATTTTTAACACGCTGCGCCCAAAGCTCATTGGCTTCTTCTTCCGTTTTTGGCCAAGCAGCATCTTTGCGTTCAATTTCAATTTGTGCATCTGTGGTTAAACTTGGCTCTTTGTCTAAAAGCGATAAAGCATATTTATAGCGTTCATAACGGCGTTTCATCATTAGATCGTAGATCGCAAACGCCATATCTAACTTACCTTGGTTAAGCTGATCATCAAGCTTATCACCATATTTAGCTCGCATTTCAGCGACATCTGAAGCTAAAAAGGTATTGCGGTTAAAATCTAAATTTTTTAAGTAGCGATCAAAAATCTTTTGCGAAAAATCATCATCTAACTGAAATTTACGATAATGAGATTGGGTTAAACGCGTTGCAACACGCTTTGTTACCAACTGGTTCGTTTCAGTTGGCTCAGGAATGACAATATCTGTTGCCTTCAATTTAGGTGCAACAGCAACGGCAAGATCCGCATTAACAAATAAGGCACTTAGCACCAAACTGGCTAAGTAGCCTTTTCTTTTATTAAACTTCATTCAAATGTCCTAATCAAAGTAAATATCACGATGATGACTTCTTACTTAACGAAATAATGAGAATTATGCAAATAAACGCTCTGCGGTAACGGACATTGTTAAGCCATTTTCTAACTCAACACGCACATTGTCTTTTACCACTTCCAAAACTACCGCACGCTTTGTGCTATTCCCAGCTTTTACTTTCACCACATCACCTTGTGCTAAGGTTGTAACATCTACCGCAACAAGATTAGGTTTATTTTGTGGTTTTT
>NZ_PQVI01000053.1 GCF_002921145.1 Avibacterium endocarditidis | reverse complement strand
GCACTTTCAGCCCTTTTTCACCAATGGCCGAAATTGCGCCTAGCGCCATTACATCATTACAGCAAAACACGGCTGTTGGCAATTCATCTTGTCTTAAGATTTTATTCATACATTCATAGCCGTCTTCTGGCTCAAAAAAACCCTCCATCACCCAGTTAGGATTGATAGGCAAATTGGCGTCTTCCATTGCTTTAACAAAGCCTTCATAGCGTGTTTTGGCGGTGGTTTTGATTAATTCTCCCGCAATAATACCAATGGCTTTATGTCCGTTATCAATCAGATATTTGGTTGCCATATAACCGCCCTCAAAGCTGTTATCTTGAATAATATCTGTGTTTTGATTATTCGGCCCCCAATCCATTACCACCATTGGAATATCCGTGAAATTCGCCAATAGATCAAGAGAATCTTGCGTATATTCTGCGCACATTACCAATACGCCGTCCACGCGTTTTTTGGCTAACATTTCTAAGTGATTTTTATTTTTCAGGTTCATTTTGCGTGTTACATAAAAATAAAGAATAACCTTGGCGATAACAATGCTCTTCCACGGCGTGAATAATTTCCGCAAAATAAGGGGCTTCACTGGTGGTTACGATCATTCCAATGGATTTTGTAGTGTTTACTTTCAAGCTTCTTGCCACCGCACTTGGTGAATAATTCAATGCTTGAATGGCATCACGTACTTGCTTTTCTGTTTCTGGCGCAACAAAACGGGTTTTATTGATTACATGAGATACGGTCGTTGTGGATACGCCCGCCATTTTTGCCACATCTTTAATTGTTGCCATAAATCCTCCAAAAAATTTTGGCTATTATAAAGGGCGAAATCGAATTGTTAAGGCTTATTGTGAAAAAATTTGCGCTGTATCACAGCTTTTTCTCGTTTGTTTAAGAAATTTTCTTTTTTTCGCAATTTTGCTATAATCCCGAGAAATTTTATCAACTTTTAGGAGTAAATTATGGGTACATTTGGCTATGCAATGATGATGGTGGTTCTTTCACTTAGCGTGATCCTTGTTCTTGCATCATCGATTTTTTAATGATTTGATCCAAAGAAAAGCTAAGTTTAATAAAACTTAGCTTTTTTATTATGTCTTTGATGCAAAAAATAAGCCCTACATTTGTAGGGCTTATTGCGTTCCTAAATAAAATCAAACGAAATAGAAAATTAAAGTTTATCTGCGTTTTGTTTTAAGTATTTTGCAACGCCTTCTGGGCTATCTTTCATCCCTTCTTTACCTTTTTCCCATTGAGCTGGGCAAACTTCACCGTGCTCTTCGTGGAATTGTAACGCATCTACCATACGGATCATTTCGTCAATGTTACGACCAAGTGGAAGATCGTTTACAACTTGGTGACGAACAACGCCATCTTTGTCGATTAAGAATGAAGCGCGAAGTGCAACGCCTGCTTCTGGGTGTTCGATACCGTAAGCTTGTGCGATGTCGTGTTTAACGTCTGCTACCATTGCGAATTGAACTTCACCGATACCACCGGCATCAACAGAGGTTTTACGCCACGCATTGTGAGTGAATTGAGAGTCGATAGACACACCAACTACTTCAACACCGCGATTTTTGAATTCTTGATAACGGTGATCGAATGCGATGATTTCAGATGGGCATACGAAAGTAAAATCTAAAGGCCAGAAGAAGATAACAGCTGGTTTACCTTTGATGTGTTCTTTTAAGTTAAAGTTATCAACGATTTCACCGTTGCCTAATACTGCTGATGCAGTAAAATCTGGTGCTTGACGAGTTACTAATACCATAGTACAAATCTCCTATAAAAAATTGATGATAGATATGCTTAAACAACAATAAGCGTAAATCGGCAAATATTCTAAAGAAAAGCACCGCACTTGAATAGCTGTTTTTATCTATTAAATTGATTATTTTTACCTAAGTTTAATAAAAGTAAGGAAAATTTATGAAAGCAAATACCACATCAAACACCACTTTTGTCCACGCTGGACGCAAAAAGAGAATGACGCAAGGCAGTGTCAATCCAGTGATTCAGCGAGCTTCTTCGCTAGTTTTTGATTGCCTTGCAGATAAAAAGAAGCAGGCAAAAATCTCACCAAAGGCGCATTATATTACGGCCGCCGCGGCACACTCACTCACTTTGCTTTGCAAGATTTAATGTGTGAATTAGAAGGTGGTGCAGGTTGTTATCTTTATCCTTGTGGAGCAGCAGCAGTAACCAATGCGATTCTTTCTTTTGTCGCCACAGGGGATCATATTTTGATGACAGGGGCGGCTTATGAGCCAACTCAAGTATTCTGTAATGTGATTTTGCAAAAAATGGGCGTGAGTACCACTTATTATGATCCGCTTATGGGCGCGGAAATCGCCAATTTAATGCAGCCCAATACCAAAGTAGTGTTTTTAGAATCACCAAGCTCGCTCACAATGGAAGTGCCTGATATTCCTGCCATTGTAAAAGCCGTGCGTGCGGTGAATCCTGACGTGGTGATTATGATTGATAACACTTGGGCAGCAGGCGTGTTGTTCAAGGCATTGGAACACGGTATTGATATTTCGATCCAAGCAGGCACGAAATATTTAGTCGGCCATTCCGATGCAATGATTGGTACGGCGGTGTCTAACGCCCGTTGTTGGGATAAATTACGCGAACATTCTTATTTAATGGGGCAAATGGTAGATGCGGATACCGCTTATATGACTGCGCGCGGTATTCGTACCTTAGCGGTTCGCCTTAAACAACATCAAGAAAATAGCATAAAAGTGGCGCAATGGCTGGCTCAACAGCCTGAAGTCAAAGCCGTGTATCACCCTGCTTTGCCAAGCTGCCCAGGACACGAAAACTTTAAGCGGGATTTCACTGGTTCAAGTGGGTTATTTTCTTTTGAGTTAAACGAAAATTAACCCAAGAACAATTAGAACGTTTTATGGATCATTTTGAACTCTTCTCAATGGCGTATTCTTGGGGGGGGATTTGAATCTTTAATTCTGTATAACCAACCTGAAGAAATTGCCAAAATTCGTCCAAATATTGCACGCAAGCTCACTGGCACATTAATTCGTGTGCATATTGGTTTTGAAGAAGTTGAAGATTTAATCGCGGATCTGAAAGCTGGCTTTGAACGCTTGAAAGGCTAAACTTGAAAGGCTAAAAGCAAAGACCCCACCTAAAAAGTGGGGTCGTTTTTTGGCTAAAAATTAATTT
>NZ_PQVI01000052.1 GCF_002921145.1 Avibacterium endocarditidis | reverse complement strand
AAAAAGTGTGGGCGCTGCACCCATTTGCGGGGCAGCCTGAAGATTATTTTCTTCTCACCGTTCCCGTCTTTATTTTCTTTACGCTAAATGCGGTTTTTCAACTTTTTGCGCTACCTATTTTGCACAAAGTGATTATTCCGCTGTTGCTGATTATTAGCGCTGCCATTAGCTATCAAGCCTTATTTTATGATGTGCATTTCACCACGGATATGCTCGAAAATGTGCTGCAAACCACGCCAGCGGAAAGTGTTCGTATGCTCACTTGGCAATATATCACTTGGATCGCCGTTTTTGGCGTGTTACCAGCCATTTTATACATTATGGTGAAAGTGGATTACCGCACTTGGTGGAAAGAACTGGGTTTACGCGTGGGCTTGATCGCTCTTTCTGGCGTGGTGATTTGGGGGATTTCTAAAGGTTTTTATCAAGATTACGCCGCCTTTGTACGCAACAATAAACCTGTGGTGAATTTAATTGTGCCGTCTAATTTTATTAGTGCAGGGGTAAACGAGATCAAACGCGTGCGTGAAGCCAATCGCCCTTATGAACAAATCGGTTTAGATGCACAACAAGCTAAACCTGATGAATATCGCCATTTCACCGTGATTGTGGTGGGCGAAACCACGCGTGCACAAAACTGGGGGCTGAATGGTTATGCTCGCCAAACCACCCCAAAACTGGCAGCGCGTGGCAAAGATATCATCAATTTTACGGACGTTTCCAGCTGTGGCACATCAACTGCCATTTCCGTGCCTTGTATGTTCTCTTATCTCACTCAAGCCCAATACAATGGTGGCAAAGCACAAAAAATGGATAATTTGCTCGATGTGCTACAACGTGCGGACGTGAACATTTTCTGGCTAGATAATAACAGCGATTGCAAAGGCGTTTGCTTGCGTGTGCCAAATGAAGTTACCAATATGAAAACGCCAGAATACTGTACGGACGGCGAATGTTTAGATGAGATTTTGCTGAAAGATTTCGACAAAATTCTTAATGAAAGCCAAAAAGATACGGTGCTGATTTTGCATACTATCGGCAGCCACGGGCCGACCTATTACGAACGCTACACGCCAGAATTTAAAAAGTTTGTGCCAACTTGCGACACAAACGAAATTCAAACTTGTAGCAACGAACAATTAGTGAATACGTACGATAACGGTATTTTGTATATTGATAATTTCCTTGATCAAGTGATCCAAAAATTGGAACACCGTGATGATTTGGAAAGTGCGGTATATTATGTGTCAGATCACGGTGAATCCCTTGGCGAAGACGGTATTTATCTGCACGGCACGCCTTATGCCATCGCGCCAGATTATCAAACCAAAGTGCCGATGTTCTTTTGGTTTTCCAAAACGTGGCAGCAAAATGAAGGCGTGGATTTAGACTGCCTGCGCCACAACGCCAGCGCCCAGCATTATTCCCACGATAATTTATTTAGCACCGTGATTGGAATGATGGATATGAATTTAAAACGGACGTATATCAAAAGGATTTGGATATTTTGGCGAGTTGCAAAAAGCGCATTAATAAAAATCACGAAAAACAAAGTGCGGTAAAAATTTAAAAATTTGCACCGCACTTTAATTTGAGCTGTCAGAGATTATTTTTGTGTTAAATAATCTAGCACCACTTGATGATGCTCACCGGTTTTAAATTTATCAAAGACTTTTTCTATTTTGCCTTGTTCATCAATTAAGAAGCTAATGCGATGAATGCCGTCATAGGTTTTACCCATAAATTTTTTCTCACCCCATACGCCAAATTGTTCTGCGACTTGGTGATCTTCATCGGAAAGCAGCGTGAAATTCAAGGCTTTTTTCTCGGCGAAATTAGCGAGCTTTTTTGGGCTATCAGGGCTAATGCCAAGAATTACGACATTGAGTTTTTCAAGTTCCGCTTTGCTATCGCGCAGTCCGCAGGCTTGTGTGGTGCAACCGGGCGTGAGGGCTTTGGGATAGAAATAAACCAAGACTTTTTTGCCTTTAAAATCGGTAAGCGAAACCAGTTGCTCGTTTTGATCAAGTAAAGCAAAGTGCGGGGCAAAATCGCCCGCTTTTAATGTTTGCATAGTAAATATCCTTAAAAATTTGATGTTATTGAGAAAAAATGCAAAAAATTGCTTGCAAATTTTGGTTATTTTAGCGATCTTAAACAAACTTTTTCAAGCAAACTCAATAGACATAACAAAAATAATTCGGAGGTCTTTATGTCAGTAACGAATCCTTTATTTTACGGTAGTATTACCGCGTTGATTACCCCTATGGACTCACACGGTGAGGTCGATTTTGACGCACTAAAAAAATTGGTTGAGTATCATATCGCCGCGGGAACGCACGGTATTGTGTCTGTGGGAACAACAGGGGAATCTGCCACATTAAGCATAGAGGAAAACGTTAAAACAATTTTGAAGACCGTTGAATTTGCCGATGGACGTATCCCTGTAATTGCTGGTGCGGGCGCAAACGCCACCAGTGAAGCCATTACAATGACAAAATTATTAAATGGCAGCGGCGTTGCGGGTTGTTTGTCTGTGGTGCCTTATTACAACAAACCAACGCAAGAAGGAATGTATCAACACTTTAAAGCAATTGCAGAATGCACTGATTTACCACAAATTTTATATAACGTGCCGGGACGTACAGGCAGCGATATGCAGCCTGAAACCGTGGGGCGTTTAGCACAAATTGATAATATTGTGGCAATTAAAGAAGCAACGGGCGATGTGAGCCGTGTAGCGAAAATTAAACAGCTTGCAGGTGAAGATTTCATCGTGTTAAGTGGTGATGATGCGACAGGGTTAGAAAGTATCAAAGCCGGCGGTGAAGGGGTGATCTCGGTAACAAATAACATCGCTGCCGCAGATATGGCGAAAATGTGTGAGCTTGCTTTGGCGGGTAAATTTGATGAAGCAGAGGTGATCAACCAGCGTTTAATGGCATTACACAAAGATCTTTTTGTTGAATCTAACCCAATTCCTGTGAAATGGGCGGCTTATAAATTAGGTTTAATCCCAGAGCCGGTGTTGCGTTTACCACTTACAACATTAAGTGAAGCCGCACAACCAAAAGTGATTGAAGCCTTGAAAATCGCGGGATTATTATAATTTTTAGTAAAAATCCACTGAGGGGTGTTGAGTAGTCAATGCCCCTTAAACTTTTCTGCATTCTGGTTGTCAAAACTGGCAATGAAATTTGTTTAACCTTGAGGATAAATTGATGAAAAAGTGGTTATTAAGCACGCCAATTTTAATGACATTAGTGGCTTGTTCGGCAAGCAATGAAAGTAAACAGCAAGCTAATGATAACTTTGAAAAATACGCTGAACAGCAAGTGGTTTTTGCACCCCTAGCAAGCGGTGGGGTAAATTTACCTGCACAAGATAACACTTATGCGTTGCCGCAGCTTAATAAACAAGCACATCAAAAAGTGGATATTCGCCCACCAAGCACACCAATCGCAGTGATTAATAATTCCATTGCACAGTTTGACAGTGAGCGTTCTTTGATTGTTTATCCCTCATCGAAAGAAGCAGTTTATAGCTTAAATCAAGTAGCACGTTTATTAAAAGAACAAGGGATTACTTATCAATATCAAGATAATCGTATCGAAACCAGTTGGGCGGCAACGGGGCGTGCCGATGATATTGGCGACACACAAATTCGTTATTTGATTGAGCAAGTGCAATATCAAGGGGCGAGTGCGTTGGTGGTGTCAATTCTGCAAATGAAGCGCGATAATATTATTTTTACCCCAACGGTGGCGCAAAAGCAGCGTTATACGTCTGATCGTTTAAATCAGCTGATTGGTGAGTTAAATACGGCGTATCGTAAACAGCAAAGTGAATTAAATAGCACTGCAGTAACGCCAATTCAAACGCAATTAACTACAGATATAAACGGTCGTGCTGCATTAGCGTTAAATGCACCTTTTAGCCAAGCGTGGCAACGTTTGCGTGGGGCGTTAAATCAAGTAGGATTTGAAACCACGTCAGAAAATCCGGGGC
>NZ_PQVI01000051.1 GCF_002921145.1 Avibacterium endocarditidis | reverse complement strand
ATATACTTTCATAAGCTTGATAAGCCGTTATTATCTATATTTTATGTATTAGATGTAGCTTTATACAGATTTTGTATAAGCTAAGTATGAAGAGCAACTTTTCTTAAAATATGTGATCTTGATCACTAAATATGGTGAACTTTTTCAGATTTTGCATTGACACTTGAATGTTTCTTTGCCAATATAGCCCTGCTTCAAGTGAAGTCAGCTTTGACATTTTCTTTTAAGAAAAGTTTTAGCTTAACTTTAAATTGTTATAACAACTTAATTCTGAAAGGAATTTGATTATGAAAAAGACATTATTAGCATTAGCAGTTGCAGCTGTAGCAACTTCAGCAAGCGCAGCAACAGTTTATAACAACGATGGTACACAAGTTGATGTTGGCGGTCGTTTTGATGTAGCTTTAGGCAAATTTAATGATGATGAGCGTGCGGATCTTCGTAACGTTGGTTCACGTTTAGAATTCAAAGCGCAACACGATTTAGGTGAAGGCGTTAAAGTAATCGGTTACACTCGTTTACGTTTCAATGATGGCGGTGATAAATGGGATACTGGTTCTTCATTTAACAACATTAAAACTAACAAATTATGGTTAGCACTTCAAAAAGATGAAATTGGTCGTGTTTCATTTGGTAAACAAGATACTACTGGTGATGCAGTAGAGATCAATGATCACTCTTACTTATTTGGCGGTAGCAATAATCTATTCACTGGTGGTGATAAAGTAGTTTCTTTCCGCTCAGCAGATTTCCAATTAGCAGAAGGCCAAACTTTAGGTTTTGGTGCTGATTATACTTTTGGTCAAGCTAAGAAACAGAATGAAGCTTCAGACCTTAAATATGCTTATGGTACATCTGCATTTTATGCAGGTCAATTCGCTGACGTTGGGGTAAATTTAAACGCTGGTTATACTGTAGAAGTATATGACAATGGTCGAGCAGCAAATCAAAATGCAAATCCTCCAGTTCAAGCTAAAAAAACAACAGGAACAGGTCGTAAAGTTCAATCTTGGCGTGTAGCTTCACAATTCGCGTATGGCCCAGTGACTTTGGGTGCTGAATACGGTCAATCTTATTATAAAGATCACCAAACTCAAGACAAAGAAGGAACAGGACGTTTCTTAGAAGTAGCTGCTAAATATCAATATTTAGATAATGCTTCTGTATATGCAGCTTGGGAACGCAACCAATATAAAGGTCACAAAGCTAAATTAAGTTTTGACAAAGGTGATGCAAACTTCTTACGTTCTGTTGTTGGTACATTAAGCGTTGCTCAAAATCAGAAATTAACAGAGAATGTTTACCTAGTTGGTGCTGATTATGCATTTAACAAAAATGTAGTAGCTTATGTTGAATATGCTCACTCTCGCGTTAAAGGTACTGGTTCTATCGAAGGTGACGATGTAAAAGTTACAGGTAAAACTAAACGTGCTAAAGATAACCGTTATGCTGTAGGTTTACGCGTTTACTTCTAATTGTTAAACCAATATTAGATTGATATGAAAACCACCTCTTGAGGTGGTTTTTTATTTATTGATCTTGAGGTTAATTGATATGTTTCTTAATGTTCCGCTTGCTAATGTAATTGCATCATTTGTGATTCATTTACTTCCAATACACCTTTTATTTGAGATAACTTTGTTTTTAGAGATGACAGCTCTAAATTCTCAGGAATATGCACCGCAATAGCATTAAAGTTTTGGTATTCGTACAGCAATTCAGCGCCTAATTTTTGGCTGGCTGCAATAAGCTGCGGTGCAGTAGTTAAAGTGCGGTCGTAAAAAAATAATAAAATCGAGCGTGGCACTTGACGCTTGCTCCACTTGCTGGGGGGGAAATTTGAGCTGTGGCGATGTTTTGAGCATAAGCCAGATTAACACAGCCAAGCAATAACCCAGCCAAGAACAATGAACGGATTTGCATTATTTAATTGCCACCATTGATCCAAAATTAAAACACTGAAACCACAATTCAATGTGAGAAAATCCCACCGATTTCAACCGCGCTTTGTGGGTTTCAATATCATCAGTACGCATTACATTTTCAAGTGCGGTGCGTTTTTGGCTCACTTCTAGCTCACACTGTAACCATTGGCGCGCTTAAATTCGTGGTGTAAATCAATCAATAGCTCATCAATTGTTTCATCATTAAAACGGAATTTTTCCGATAACACCAGCACGCCATTCGGATTTAGCCCTTGATAAATTTTTTCTAACAGCGCGCTGCGATCTTGCGGTGGCAAAAACTGCAAGGTGAAATTCAAAATCACCATTGAGGCATTGTTGATTTCAATGTTGCGAATATCATCGCACAAAATCTCCACAGGAATCTCGCTATGATACGCCTGAACGTGCTGGCGACAGCGTTCCACCATTGGCAACGAATTATCCACGCCAATAATCTTCACATTCTGCTGATGAATGTTGCGTCTGGCCGCAAGGGTTGCCGCCCCACGAGAACAGCCTAAATCATACACATTAGAATTTGGCGTTACAAAACGGCTCGCCAACATACCAATAGCAGTGATGATATTGGAATAACCCGGCACAGAACGCTGGATCATATCAGGGAACACTTCCGCCACATTTTCATCAAAAGTAAAATCGCCCAAATTCTTAATCGGGGCGGAAAAAAATGGTATCTTTACTCATTATTTATCCTAAATGGGTTAGCAAAGTGCGGTGAAAATTCACAAAATTTTTACCGCACTTTTATGTGTGGATTATTTTATAATAAAATCAACCGCATACAAAAAGATTTAAGCAAAGCGTTCCGAAAAAACAAGAAGTGTTCCGAAACTCTAGCCGTTACGCTTTTTTGTTATCGGTGATCGAGTTTAAAATAGGCGTTACGATGGGGGCTTTGCGAATGTAAGTTTTTGTCATCGCTACCGTCGTGTGGCCTAGCTGTTTTCTCGCTTCTTCTTCACCAAGTTGCATCGCTTTATCTGTGCCTGATTTTGCTCTGAGATCGCGGAATTGAAATGCCCTTAATTCACTCTCATATTCAGGGTGCAAGGTGACCACCTTGTTTCGTAGCCGAGCAAAAATTTTTGCGAGTTTATCTGCTGTGAGTTTTGTGCCGTTCTTGGAGCGGAATAAGAAATTATTTTGGCTTGATAGTCGCCGATTAAGAATTTCAGCCAATCTTCCTACTAATTTAATACGCAGTTTAGCCTGTGTTTTTTGCTGTGCTATGTGCAAGTAGCCATCAAAAATATGTTCTTTTTGTATATTTACCAAGTCAGAAGGGCGTTGACCAATTAGATAAGCGAGATCCATCAAATCTTTAATGTCTTGGTTTGCATACTTATGAACAAGTTGAAAAATGTCGTCTTCTATGTAGTTACTACGACGATTAATAGGGAATTTATCAACACTTTCTGAGGGGCTAGGTAATTTTGTGTAGCCCCATTGTCTTGCATATCGCCAGATGTGATTGAATAGTGAAAATTCATTGTTCGCCATTGCTGGTGTTTGTTTTCGTCTATTCATATATTCAACGATGTGCGGTGATTCAATTTGATCAAGCGGAGCAGAGGCAAAAAATGCAAGTAACGATTTGAGCCATATTAAATTATTTTTTGCCGTAGAGGCTTTTTTCCTAGCAATAATTTCATCTTTATAGCGTTTTGCTACAAGTCCAAAAGTAATAGAGCCGCCTTTTTGTTCTCGCTCTATATTCATTTGTGCTGCTTTGATGAATGCTTGATTTCTATCTTTCCCTAAAGATATTTCTGTTTTGCCTGCTGTGCGATAAAGCCAGTAAGTGACAGTTTTACCCGATTTTCTTTTAACGGTTTTCGGGCGGAGGTTTTCGGGTAAGTATTGATTAGATGGTTTGCGTGGTCTTCCCATATATCCTACCTCTTTTACATTGGTGGTGGTTGCCATTTGACGTCTTGTTGTTTTATTGTGGGCGAAGGATCTCGCCTAAATCCAAATACATCTTTGTAGATAACCAATGGCATACCAAATTTATTTATGCCTTGAATCGTGTAATGTTGTTCCCTGAGATAGGTAATTTGTCTTGAGTGCTGCTTATAACCAGTTAGATAATATAATTCTTCAGCAGTTAGAAATTCCATATTCCCTCCAATAAAAAGCCCCGATTAGCGGGGCGTTGTGATTATTTATCCTGATTTCGATCAACTAATTTATATTGTCGAAAAAATGCTTGCACAGCAAAGGCGACTGCTGCGCCTGCGATCATACCTAATATAAACATTGTTACTCCTTATTATCGGACTGAAGTTTTTTGATTTGCATCTCAACTTTATCTTGTTGACGCTTAATTAGCTTTCTTGACTCATATAGCATATTGCCACTCAGACACATTATGCCAATGCAGATCAAATAAAAAATTACTTCAAGTACATCAACCATTATTGACCTACCTTAATGAACGGCACTGAACTATTTGGTGTCATTGTGGTTGGTAATACGCCATTCCATTTTTCCGCGGCGGTGAGTTCGACGAGCTGGCGATTTTCTTTCAAGGCTTCACCTTTCGCACGAATTGCTGCTGCTTCAGCTTCCCCTGCAAGACGCACTTTTTCCGCGTCGGCTTTCGCTTGAATCACTTCTGCGTCTGCTTTCGCTTGTGCATTGACTTTCACAATTTCCGCTTGCTTTTGCTGGATAATAAGCTCACGCTCTGCCGTTTGAATGGCAAC
>NZ_PQVI01000050.1 GCF_002921145.1 Avibacterium endocarditidis | reverse complement strand
AACATTTTGTCGATAACTTGGCGACGAATTTTCAGCAAGCGGGGCAAATGTTTTACCACTTCTGCTAAGCCCATTACGGCAATTTCTTCCATATCCACCAAGGTTTCGCAACCTTCCGCCAACATTTGTTTACCAGCAATGCCGATAAAACGAGCGTTAGGATAACGGATTTTCAGGCTGCGCATTAGCCCTGCGCCTAAAATATCCCCAGAAACTTCACCTGCGACAATACCGATTGTTGGAAATGCTTTTGCTTGTTCCATAAACAAATTTCTCATAAAAAACAACCGCACTTTATATTGCGAGCGTTAAGCAATAAGCAAAGTGCGGTGAAAATTTTTAACTTTTTTATACGCGGTTGTTCATTGAATTAGCGAATAATGCCACGTTTTGAACGCTTGAAGAAATCAAGGAAAAAGCTAATCGCACTTTCCGTTTTCGCATAATGCTCAATTTCTGGCATCACTTCTTCTAAGGTTTTTCCGTTGCGATAAATCAATTTGTACACATTACGAATGGCGTGCAATGTTGGCTTATCAAAACCGCGACGTTTTAAGCCTTCAATGTTTACACCGAATGGTTGTGCGTGGTTGCCTTGCGCCATTACATAAGGCGGAACATCTTGGCTGACCATTGAACCACCGCCAAGCATAACGTGTGCGCCCACAATAACAAATTGGTGAATGGCCGACATTCCGCCCACAATCACGAAATCATCTAGCTCAACGTGTCCTGCCAGAGTAGCGTTATTGGCAAGAATACAGCGATTTTTGATTTTACAATCGTGCGCAATATGGGCGTTGATCATAAATAAATTATCATCACCCACGCGCGTTACGCCACCACCTTGCACCGTGCCACGGTGAATCGTTACACTTTCACGAATACGGTTACGGTTGCCAATAATGGTTTTCGTTGGCTCATTTTGGTACTTCAGATCTTGGTTTTTCTCACCAATACTGGCGAATTGGAAAATTTCATTGTCTTCGCCAATTTTGGTCACGCCATTAACCACGATATGCGAGTGCAACACGGTGCCTTTGCCAATTTCTACATCAGAACCAATAATACAAAACGGGCCAATCACCACGTTTTCGCCAATTTTTGCCCCTTCTTCTACAATGGCTGTAGGGTGAATTTTTGCACTTGAATGGATCATATTGACCTCTTGTTTTTGTAATGAATGTTTATCTACGTGCGCACATTAGTTTCGCTTCGCAAGCCACTTCGCCATTGACTGTTGCGATGCCGGTGAATGCGGTAATACCACGGCGTTCTTTGATGACTTCAACATAAAGCTCCATTTGATCCCCTGGTAATACTGGGCGTTTGAAACGTGCGTCATCAATTCCCGCAAAATAAAATAATTCGCCACCTTGTAATTCGTGAGTTTTAAACGCCAAAATCCCCATTGATTGGGCGAGTGCCTCTAAAATTAACACACCCGGTAAAATCGGTTCACCTGGGAAATGCCCAGTGAAACAAGGCTCATTAACACTGATGTTTTTGATCGCTTTTAACCATTTCCCTTCTTCAAAATCAGTAACACGATCCACTAATAAAAAGGGATAGCGGTGCGGAAGTAAGGTCATAATTTCTTTTGCTTCAATGACTTTTGCGGTTTGTTCTGTTGTCACAATAGTACCTTTTTAATTTGAAAATAATAGAAAATAAAATTGATGCAAATTATACGGTATTTCATCATTTAATACAAAACGCACCACATAAAGTGGCACGTTTGAGAAAGGAATTAAGCATTATTGAGCTTTTTTTTCTACTGCTTTTAGACGTTTATTCATTTTGTCAATGTCTAAAGTCAGGGCGGCGGTTTTGCGCCATTCTTTATTTGGCTGCAATGGAATACCAGAAGAATACACGCCTGGTTCAGTGATTGGTCGCATTACCATTCCCATTCCTGTAACGGTAACTTTGTCGGCAATTTCCATATGACCATTGATCACGCTTGCGCCACCGATTAGACAATAACGCCCTACTTTCAGGCTACCTGCCATAATCACGCCGCCAGCGACTGCTGTACCTTTACCGATATGCACGTTATGGGCAATTTGGCAAAGGTTGTCGATGATGACATTATCTTCAATCACCGTTGCGTCTAACGCACCGCGGTCAATACAGGTGCAAGCCCCGATTTCAACGTGATTGCCGATAATCACTGTGCCTGTTTGTGGGATCTTGATCCAACGTCCTTTATCATTGGCATAACCAAAACCATCACTACCAATCACAGCGCCAGATTGGATTAAGCAATGTTCACCAATTTGCACTTGGTGATAAATGTTTACATTTGCCCAAAGCTGAGTATTGGCGCCAATTTTTGCGCCTTTGCCGATGAAACAACCTGCGCCAATAATCACGTTATCGCCAAGTTCAACCTCATCTTCAATCACTGCATTTGCGCCAATAGACACATTTTCGCCTAATTTTGCAGAGGCAGAAATCACCGCACTTGGTGCAATGCCTGCTGCCGCTTTTGGTGTAGAATCCATATATTGCGCTAGCACGGCGTAAGCCACATAAGGATCTTTGACAATAAGCAAGTTGCTTTCAGGCGAACAAAATTCCACATCATTTTCGCTTACCACTAAAATCCCTGCTTGGGATTGTGCAAGTAAATCACGGAATTTAATGTTTGAAATAAAGGTGAGCTGGTTTGACTGTGCTTTGTCGAGCGGGGCGATACTATCAATAAGCACATTGGCGTTACCACGAATGGTAGCGCCAATTTGTTGTGCTAATTCTTTAAGAGAATAAGACTTTTGCATTATTTAGCCTGTGCTGGAGCTGGAATTGCTTTTAATACTTCTTCTGTAATGTTTTTACCATCAGCGGCATAAACTGCAACTTTCTCATCAAGCACTGCGCTGTAATTCTTCGCTTTTGCCACTGTTGTAGTCGCAGTTTGAATGTCAGTTAATAATTTACGCTCAACTTCCATTTCTGCTTTTTGTGTTTCTTCGCGGAATTTAGCAATATTTTCTTGGTGTTCTTGCACTAATTTTTTAAATTCTTCATCACGTTTTTGCGCTAATTTTGCAATTTCATCTTGACGTTTTTTGATGTCAGCTTGACGTAACTTCGGTGCATCTTTATCTAATGCTTTCACTTTACCATCAATTTCTTTCTCAAATGCAGCTTTTTTATCTTGCAATGCTTTATCTGCTGCCTGTAATTTTTCAGATGGTGCTTTGAATTGATCATCTAATTTTTTAAATTCAACTTGACGCGCAGGGTGATGTGCAAATAAATAATCTACATTTACAAATGCAATATTATCTTCAGCCATTGCAACTGATGAACCTAATGCTAACGCTAAAGAAAGTGCGGTTAATTTTACAGCTTTTTCATTTTTGAGTTTCCTTAAAATAAATCAATTTTAAATTCAATACCAATGGAAGCAAACTCCCATTAGCTTTCCAAGCCTTCACTTAGACTAAGAAGAATGGAAGAAGTTCCAATTAGAATGTTCCACCGATACTAAATTGGAATTGTTCAATTTCATCGCCTTTATATTTTTTGATTGGTTTGGCATAAGAGAACACCAAAGGCCCAATCGGAGATTGCCATTGGAAAGCAACACCAGCTGATGAGCGAATACGGCTCGGATCACCGTAATCAGGCAAATTCGTGAAGCGTGATTTTCCGTCTGTTTTCCATTTTGTATTCCATACACTTGCTGCATCAACAAAAAGAGAAGTTCTTACTGAACGTTGATTTTTGTCTGCAACAAATGGCGTTGGCACAATTAATTCAGCGCTTGTGGTTACCATCGCATTTCCTCCTACAATATCACCATTTACATAACAATATTTATCAGGGTTTTGACAATCATTACGTTGATAAATTGCTTGTGGTCCAACTGCACCATAAGCAAAACCACGTAAACTTCCTATACCACCTGCACTATAAGTTTGATAGAACGGTAAACGCTTGCCTCCAAAACCATTTGCATAAGCTGCTGAAGCTCTTGCTGAAATAACCCAACTATGATCGCGGTCTAACGGATAGAATCCTTGTACATCTGCTGACAGTTTGTAATATTTATTATCTGAACCCGGAATAGTCACTTTCCCACCAATTGAGGCTCTCATTCCTGAAGTTGGGAAATAACCACGGTTAAGATTATTATAGTTCCAACCCATAGAGAACTCGAAATCGTGGGATTTGAATGTCCAATCACTTACATTCATTGATTCACGATAGATATTACGGTTATATTCAGGACGTACATCTTTTAATTTATTATACACATAGCCTAGCCCAACATAGTATGAGTTATTCTCATTCACTGGGAAGCCTAGCGTTCCATTCACCCCATAAGTCGTACGGCTGTAAGATGCGGAAGTGTCATTTTTCGAGTTATCGTATTTTTCAAAGAATACATTTCCACCAAGGCTCACACCGTCTTTTGTGAAGTAAGGTTCTGTGTAACCTAAATTAACACTGGTACTGTAATCATTACGCGAACCACCGAAACTAATTGACGATCCCATTCCTAAGAAATTATCTTGCTTAATGCTTGCCTGATAACTTAAACCACTTTCTGTACCATAACCAATACCAAAGTTAATGCTACCCGTATTACGTTCTTTCACTTTATAGAGAACATCAAGCTCATCATCAGTATTTGGCACATTTTCGGTGCGAGATTCTACGCTTTCAAAAAATCCTGTTCTTTCCAACCGCACTTTACCTAGCTCAACTAATTGAGAAGATAACCAAGTTCCTTCTTGCTGACGCATTTCTTGACGCAATGTGCTGTCTGCACTTACGTTATTGCCTTCAAAACGAATTTGGCGCACAGAATAACGGCGACCTGCATCAACCACGTAAGTTAAAGCAATCGTATGATTTTGATCATCAAACTCAGGGCTAATATTCACTTGAGGATTGGCATAGCCTTGCTCACCTAAGGTTGTTTTAATTTCATTTTCTACAGCAACAACATCACTACGGCGGAAAGTATCACCCACGCGAATTTGTTTTAATAATGCAGAAAGTTCATCGCCCATTCCTGCAACATTACCCACAATACGCGCGCTTTTAACGGTATATTTTTCACCTTCATTGACATCAATAGAAACTTTTGCTTCAGTTTTTTCATCATTTAATTGCACATCTGTTTTGCTAATTTGCATTTTGGCATAGCCGTGATCAAGGTAAAATTCGCGCAATGTATCTAGATCTTTACCAAATTGTACGGAATCAAATTTATTACCAAAAAGTTTCCACCAAGCATCAGGTTGTAATTCCATTTGCTCTTGTAATTTACTTGAGCTAAAGGCCTTGTTTCCTTCAAAGGTGATCCCTTTTAACAGTGCTACATCATTTTCTTTAATTTGAATTTTTACTTCCGCACGATTATTTGGCAATGGCGTAACAATCGTTTCCACTTTTGCGTTATAGCGACCTACACTGTGATAATGATCAAGTAAACTTTGACGGAAAGCCTCTAATTTATCAAAATTCAATACGTCACCAACGGCAAAGCCATTAGAATCTAAATTATCTTTCAAAGCTTCATTTGGAATTGAACTATTACCGTCAAGAATCACATCGGCAATAATTGGGCGTTGTTGCACAGAAATAACTAGCGTGTTTCCTTCTCGGGCGGCTTTAACCCCTTCATAACCTTGTAAGAACAAGGTTCTTACAACATTGGCAATATCTTTATCTGTTGCTCGTTGCCCAACTCGAACGGGTAAATTCGCAAGAATTTTGCCTTCCGTGCCTGCCTGAACGCCATCGACACGAATATCTTGCACAACAAAAGGGGCAGCCATCACCGTGGTTGAACCCAATAATAAACTTGCGATTAAAAGTTTTTTCATTGTTACTTTTATCCTTGTAAAAGAAAGAGTTATAAACGTAAGAAATCGTTAAACAAAGCAAATGCTGTTAAAGCTAATAAGCATATTGCGCCAATTTTATAAGCGGTATCTTGCACCTTTTGCGAAAGCGTTTTTCCCTTTATCGCCTCAGCGGCAAGAAAAATTAAATGTCCGCCGTCTAACACAGGTAACGGGAACAAATTCATAATACCTAAATTTACACTAATTAATGCCATAAAACTTAAATAATAAACAAAACCAATTCCCGAGGAAATCCCTGCGCCCTTGGCAATAGAAATCGGTCCACTTAAATTATTTAAAGAAAGATCACCGGTAAATAATTTACCAATGACTTTTACCGTCAGTAGCATTAAATCCTTGGTTTTTTCTACGCCTTTCTGTAAAGCCTCAAAAACACCATATTTTAATTCCGTGCGATATTTTTCATCAAGGGGCTGAACCGTTGGCGATACGCCAACAAACCATTTACCTTTTTCATTTAACACTGGCGTTAAGGTTTTATATAAGGTTTCCCCTGCTCGTTCAATTCTCAATGTAAAAGGCTGCCCTTTTTGCACATCTTGAATAAAATCTTGCCAATTCATTGGCTCGCCAGTATTGGTATAAAATTTATCCCCCACCTGCAAACCTGCTTTTTGTGCAGGGGAATCTTCCGCCACTTTAGACAAGGTCATTTCAACTTTAGTTCGCACTGGAATCATACCCAACGCGCCAAAAGCACTTTCTTTTTCAGGATCGAATCGCCAATTGGCTAAATCTAAAGTGCGTTGCTGTTTTACATCTGAACCAAAAGGCGAAAGGGTGATTTCTACATTAGGATTGCCCATTTTGGTGGCAAGCACCATATTGATGGTTTCCCAATCTGGGGTTGCTGTGCCATCAATGGCGATAATTTGTGAATCAGGTTGAATTTGCGCTTGGGCTGCAATGGACGCTGGTCGAACCTCTGCGATCACAGGTTTCACGCTAGGAATCCCAATGGAATACACCAGCCAATAGGCCAATATAGCAAAAATAAAATTCGCCATCGGGCCTGCTGCAATCACAAAAGCACGTTGTGCCACAGATTTATTATTGAACGCTTGAGATTTCAACGCTTCTGGTACAGCTTCGTTACGCTCATCAAGCATTTTCACATAGCCGCCTAACGGAATCAGTGAGATAGAAAACTCGGTGCCTTTTTTGTCAAAGAACGACCACAGCACTTTGCCGAAACCGATAGAAAAACGTTCAACTTTTACACCGCACTTTCTGGCAGCCCAAAAATGTCCGTATTCGTGTACAAAAACCAGCACACAAATGGCTATCAAAAATGAACCTAACGACCACAAAAAGGACATATTCGTTTTTTCCTACAACACATAAAAATAGAAATACGCAAAGAATGGCACGGCGGCGGTAAGACTATCGATGCGATCTAAAATCCCACCGTGTCCTGGGATCAAATTACTGCTGTCTTTAATCCCACTTTCGCGCTTAAACATACTTTCCGTTAAATCGCCCAGTACAGAAATTGCCACCGTGGCAACAGATAAGGCGATAAAAGGCACGGTTGGTACATTGAATAAATCTTGTGGAGCGACTTGCATAAAAATCCCTGCTAGCACGCCAGCGGTAACCAGCCCACCGAACACACCTTGCCACGTTTTCCCTGGGGAAACTTTTGGCGCAAGTTTATGTTTTCCGAATTTGCGGCCAGCAAAATAAGCACCTGAATCCGCTGCCCATACCAAAATAAACACATAAAAGAGCAACATTAAGCCGTGATAAGGGTTGGCAACATAACCGTCTAAGCGCAAACGCAACACGCCTACAATAAAAGGCACAAGGGTTACAATAGCGAAAACGCCTTGCAAAATCACCGATTTTGCCCATAATTTGACAGAATTTGGATAGCTCACCACAAAGCCAAGCGCCACAATCCACCAAATTACTGCGCTTAATAAAATAGGCTCAGCATAATGTTCAAATACGCGGCCCGCATTGAGATAATTGGCTTCGCTTAAAATCCACAAAAAAAGCACCGCACTGCTAAGCCTGCTACTACAACACGCCAAAATTTATTTTTGACTTGAGCGAATTGTGTCCATTCCCAAATTCCTAAGGTCGCCACTGCGCCCAAGGCTAAGGCAAAATAAAAAGGAGAAAATAAAAATAACGCTGCACAGACAATGGCAATTAAAATAATTGCGGAAATAACACGTTGTTTAAGCACAATTTAGTCCTCTTGTTCTGCTCCACCAAAACGGCGATTTCGTTGTTGATAAGCTAAGATAGCTTGATTAAATTCTTGTTCGTTAAAATCTGGCCATAGCACATCAGAAAAATAAAATTCTGCATAGGCAATTTGCCACAGTAAAAAATTACTTACACGCTGTTCACCGCTGGTGCGAATTAATAAATCCACCATTGGCTGATCTTGAGTAACCAAATGTTGTTGAAAACGTTCTGTTGTGATCTCATCAAGTGCTAACTTTTCCGCTTTAACAAGGCTTGCAAGCTGTTTTGCTGCCTGCACAATATCCCAGTCTCCACCATAATTAGCTGCAATGTTTAAAGTAAGTGCGGTGTTATTTTCGGTTAATTTTTCTGCTTTTTCGATTTTTGTTGTAATTTTTCGCTAAAACGGGATGTATCCCCAATAATGTTTAGGCGGATATTATTTTTATGCAATTTTTTCACTTCTAAATCCAGTGCTTGCATAAAAAGTGTCATTAATGCACTGACTTCTGTTTCAGGACGCGTCCAATTTTCACTGCTGAAGGCATAAAGCGTCAGCACCTTGACACCAATTTTTCGTGCATAGGAAACCGCTTGACGCACTGCCGCCACGCCATTTTTATGCCCGAAAATACGCATTTTTCCTTGTTGTTTCGCCCAACGGCCATTGCCATCCATAATAATGGCAACGTGTTGGGGAATATTGTTAAAGTCAATCTCTGTCATTCATCAAGGATTTTCTAGTTACAAAATTAATGGCTGAATATATCATAATATGCTATTACTTACTATGAAAACGCACAGAATTATGGA
>NZ_PQVI01000005.1 GCF_002921145.1 Avibacterium endocarditidis | reverse complement strand
CTCCTTATTTTTTATATGTTCTATTCGTTCTTTAGCTCTACGTTTAATTGTTTCTTTGTTATTGTTACAAAAACTATTTAGTTTAGATTGATCATAAAAACTTGTGTTTATTAAGGTGTGTTTAATTGATTCTTGATGATTTATACTGTTTTTACTTATAAACAAAGGGAGGAATATTACGTTTATACACATCATTAAATAATAAAATGATTTTAGATATTCTTTTGTTGAAAAAGACTTTATTTCATAAAATAATGCCAGTATCATTAATGTGAGTGGTACGTAAAGAATTAATAAAAGTATTATATTTATTAATAGTATTAGTATAGTGCTTGATAGTGGAAAGAAGTTAATTGTATAGCCTGTAATACCTAAAATTTCTTCTGACGAAATATATGAGCAATAAGTTAAATACAAAGAAAACAATATGATTAATAAATATTTTAATATATAGTTTTCTTTTGTTTTGTTAAAGTATTTTCTAAAATTTTTACTATGTTCTAATATTACAAATATACAAATTGGAATATATATAGGTATGTATGTTGTCACTGTGATAGGAGTTGGAAGTTTAAAAAATGAGTAAAAAATGATGCAATAAGCTAGATAGATCAGGATAAATATTTTTATTTGATAAGAATATTTGGTAAGAATAAATGAAAGTTCCTTAGGAAGCTCTTTTGATGCTTTAAGCATTTCCTCAATTAGATGTATGGTGTATTCCAAAGTCTTTGCTAATGCATTTAATACCCTTATTAAAGGTTTTAAAGTAGTTTTTAAGAAATACACTAAGACAGTATATAATATATATGCAATAATGTATAAAATTAATAATGTTTTTCTCATTTTTTCTATACTATTAGGTAGTAATTTTATTTTAGCATTTTCTAGAAAAATGTCAAAAATAAAAATCGGCTTTATATCATAAAGCCGATTTTAAAAACCAATACAAGAAATAAATTATTACATTGCTTGCGTGAAAGTACGCGTAATTACATCTTGTTGTTGCTCTTTAGTTAAAGAGTTGAAACGCACGGCGTAACCAGAAACACGAATGGTTAATTGTGGATATTTCTGGGTTTTCCATTTTGCATCTAACAACATTTCACGGTTCATTACGTTCACGTTTAAGTGTTGTCCGCCTTCAACAGTCGCTTCGTGGTGGAAGTAACCGTCCATTAAGCCTGCAAGGTTACGTTTTGCGCTTCGTAATCTTTACCTAATGCGTTTGGTACGATTGAGAAGGTGTAAGAAATACCGTCTTTCGCGTAAGCAAATGGTAATTTCGCCACAGAAGTTAATGAAGCTACTGCACCTTTTTGATCGCGTCCGTGCATTGGGTTTGCACCCGGTCCGAATGGCGCACCAGCACGGCGACCATCTGGGGTGTTACCTGTTTTCTTACCATACACCACGTTAGATGTAATAGTAAGTACAGATTGTGTTGGGGTTGCGTTGCGATAAGTGTTGTGCGTTTGAATTTTCTTCATAAAGCGTTCAACTAAATCTACCGCTAAATCATCAACACGGCTGTCGTTGTTACCGAATTGTGGATATTCACCTTCGATTTCAAAGTCGATCGCCACGTTAGATGCCACTACGTTGCCATCTTTATCTTTGATGTCGCCACGAATTGGTTTCACTTTCGCATATTTGATCGCTGCTAATGAGTCAGCTGCTACAGAAAGCCCTGCGATACCGCAAGCCATTGTGCGGAATACATCACGATCGTGGAATGCCATTAATGCCGCTTCATAGGCATATTTATCGTGCATAAAGTGAATGATGTTCAATGCAGTAACGTATTGGGTAGCAAGCCAATCCATAAAGCTGTCCATACGTTCCATTACTGTATCGAAGTCTAACACTTCATCCGTAATTGGGGCAGTTTTAGGGCCTACTTGCATACCTGATTTTTCATCAATACCACCATTGATTGCGTATAACAAGGTTTTTGCAAGGTTCGCACGCGCACCGAAGAATTGCATTTGTTTACCCACAACCATCGGGCTTACACAACAAGCGATCGCATAGTCATCACTGTTGAAGTCTGGACGCATTAAGTCATCATTTTCGTATTGTACAGATGACGTATCAATAGATACTTTCGCACAATAACGTTTGAACGCTTCTGGTAACTGTTCAGACCAAAGAATGGTTAAGTTTGGCTCTGGTGAAGGCCCCATTGTGTAAAGGGTGTGTAAGATACGGAAGCTGTTTTTGGTAACTAATGTACGACCGTCTAAGCCCATACCTGCCAATGTTTCGGTTGCCCACATTGGGTCACCAGAGAATAATTGATCGTATTCTGGAGTACGCAAGAAACGCACCATACGCAATTTCATTACAAGGTGGTCGATTAATTCTTGTGCTTCTTGTTCTGTGATTTTGCCCGCTTTAAGATCGCGTTCAATGTAAATATCTAAGAAAGTAGAAACACGACCGAAAGACATTGCCGCACCATTTTGTGATTTCACCGCTGCAAGATAAGCGAAATACGTCCATTGCACCGCTTCTTGTGCGTTAGTTGCCGGGTTAGAAACATCAAAACCGTAAGAGGCTGCCATTTCTTTAATTTTACCCAATGCACGGTGTTGTTCAGCAATTTCTTCGCGTAATTGAATTGTCGCTTGAATATCTTCACCACGCTCTAATTTTTCTTGTAATGAATTAAATTGGTTGAATTTATCTTTCATTAAGAAATCAGCACCGTAAAGGGCTAAACGGCGATAATCCCCGATGATACGGCCACGGCCATAAGCATCTGGTAAACCAGTAATTACGCCTGATTTACGGCAACGTAAAATATCTGGGGTGTAAACATCAAATACCCCTTGGTTATGGGTTTTACGATATTCTGTAAAGATATGCTCAATTTCAGGTTTTAATTCGCGACGATAAACTTGGCATGAACCTTTCACCATTTTAATTCCGCCATAAGGCATAATGGCACGTTTTAATGGTGCATCAGTTTGTAAGCCCACGATTTTTTCCAAGTCTTTTTCAATGTAACCTGGTTTGTGAGAAGTAATGGTTGATGGCGTATCTGTATCAATGTCATAAGGTTCGTGAGTTTTGTTCTCAACCTTAATTTTTTCCATTACATCATTCCATAATTTCGTGGTCGCTTCCGTTGCACCAGCAAGGAATGATTCATCACCTTCATAAGGGGTGTAGTTTTTTTGAATAAAATCACGTACGTTTACTTCGGTTTGCCAGTCACCTGGAGTAAAACCTTCCCACGCTTTTTTTTGCGCTTCTGTTAGTTGAGTCATTACTATTTTCCTTTAACGTAAATAAAATTTTAACTATGTAAAAACGGCGAAAAAACAACCGCTCTTACGCCAAACTAATGTGAATGTGGTCTGTTAGTAAACCACTGCATTAATGCAATACATACCCCGCCACCAACAATATTACCAAGCGTAACAGGAATAAGATTTTTATAACAAAATGATAAACATCTAAATCAGCAAATTGCGCTGCATTCAGCCCAAGAGATTGCCAAAATTCCGCAGAACTGCAATGGGCAGTGATGATCCCAAGGGGAATCATAAACATATTCGCCACACTATGCTCGAAGCCAGAAGAAACAAACAAACCAATCGGTAAAATCATAATCAATGCTTTGTCTGTTAAGGTTTTTCCTGCATAGCTCATCCACACCGCAATGCACACCATAATGTTACATAAAATGCCTAAGCTAAAGGCTTCAAACCAGCTATGATGAATCTTATGTTGGGCTGTTTTCAAAATCGTCAAGCCCCATTGTCCATTGGCTGCCATTGTTTGTCCTGCGAACCAAATTAAGCCTGCGATGATGATTGCCCCCACGAAATTGCCTGCATAAACGGCAACCCAGTTGCGTAACATTTGAATGGTATTGATGCGTTGCCCTGCGCGTGCCACCAACGTCATTGTTGATGAAGTGAATAATTCAGATCCACAGACAACCACCATAATCACGCCCACAGAGAACACTAAACCGCCAACCAGTTTAGCCAATCCCCAAGACACATTGGCTAGCCCTGTTTGCGTAGTGGTATAAAAGACGAAAGCAAGCGCAATAAATGCCCCTGCTGAAATTGCGGAAAGAAAAGAATAGAATTGATTTTTAGTGGCTTTATAAACCCCAATATCTTCAGCGAGCTGAGCCATTTCCGTTGGCGTTGCCATAAAACTCACGGCGTTTTCTTTTTTCATTCTACCCCCTAAAAGTTATGTGCTAATTCTAAGGGATATGTCCTGAACTTTAAACTAAAAAAGATTTTATTTTTTATAAAATTTGTTGTAAATCAATTTTTACAACATTGATTTAACATATCGCAACATTATAAAACTAAAATTTAACAAAATAATAACAAAAGTAATCCAGATTGCTATTTTTGAACTTTTCTGATAAAAATACCCGCACTTATCTATACTGTTTACAAGCAATAATATCCCTTTAAAACACAAGGATTTTCCAATGGCAGAAGAAACCATCTTCAGCAAAATTATTCGTAAAGAAATCCCAGCGAATATCGTTTATCAAGATGAATTAGTCACCGCATTTCGTGATATTTCACCACAAGCGGCAACCCATATTTTGATTATTCCGAATAAACTGATCCCAACCGTGAATGAAGTTACCGAACAAGATGAGGTGGCATTAGGGCGTTTATTTACCGTTGCAGCAAAATTGGCAGAGCAAGAAGGTATTGCACAAGATGGCTATCGCTTAATCGTAAACTGCAACAAACACGGTGGACAAGAAGTGTATCATTTACATATGCACTTACTTGGTGGTGAACCTTTAGGAAAAATGTTGGCAAAATAATGAAAAAACTGTTTTTTCTGTGCGGATTAAGCCTATTGCTTGCGGCTTGTAGTTCCACACCTTCGCAAAATATTGTGAGCGAAAATGAGCCTATCTTAAATGTAGAAGCCAATCTCGCGCCGTTGATTGAAACAACATTACGCCACAACAATGTTTGGCTGAAAAACAAAAGCCAGCAGCAGCTTGATGTGGCTTATTATTTCTTTTGGTATGACAAAAATGGCGTAACCCAAGGGGAAGAGCCGAATTTAAACGCGCCCTCTAGTTTGCTGCTGCAACCAAGCCAACAAACCAACTTAACGCCTGTTCCGCCAACGGAACAAAGCGCCAATTACCGTTTATATCTTCGTTTGAATAAATTGCAATAAGGATTTCAATGTCAGCGTTACTTATCGATCTTACTGGGCAAGAAGTTAGCCAAGAAGAATTAGAATTGCTTGCGCACCCCTTAGTCGCTGGCGTGATTTTATTTACCCGCAACTTTTATGATCGTGAGCAAATTCAACATCTTGTCGCCACCTTACGACAGAAAGTAAAGAAACCCTTATTGATTACCGTCGATCAAGAAGGCGGACGTGTACAACGTTTTCGTGAAGGCTTTACTCAACTGCCCGCAATGCAAAGTTTCGCTAGCCTAATCGCTGATCCGCAACAGCAACAAGCAATGGCATTGCAAGCAGGCTGGCAAATGGCGGCAGAAATGATCGCGCTGGATATTGACTTGAGTTTCGCGCCCGTGCTGGATTTAGGCCATCAATGCCGTGCTATTGGTGATCGCAGTTTTCACGATGAAGCCGCACAAACCCTTGATCTCGCACGTCAATTTATTATTGGAATGAAGCAAACAGGAATGGCCAGCACAGGCAAGCATTTCCCTGGCCACGGCCACGTTCTGGCAGATTCTCACCTTGAAACGCCGTATGATGAACGCCCCAAAGCGGATATTTTCACGCAAGATATTGTGCCGTTTCAGCGTTTAATCGCGGAAAATTATCTCGATGCGGTAATGCCCGCACACGTCATTTACACGCAATGCGATCCGCAACCAGCAAGCGGATCAAGCTATTGGTTACAACAGGTGTTACGCCAACAGCTCGGCTTTCAAGGGGCAATTTTCTCTGATGATTTAGGAATGAAAGGTGCGGGTTTTATGGGCGATTTTGTGGCGCGTTGTCAGCAATCCCTTAATGCGGGTTGTGATTTACTATTGCTTTGCAATGAGCGTGAGGGCGTGATCCAAGTGCTAGATCATTTCCAACCGCAAGAATCCCCTGAGCAATATGCCCTGCGCCAACAACGTTTGCAAGGTTTGTTTAAACGTAGCCAGTTAGATTGGAAAACTTTAGAAAAATCATCACGTTGGCAAGAAAATCAGCAAAAATTGACCGCACTTCAACAAACTTGGTTAGCGAGTGCCTAAATGTCAGCAATGCCAGTTTGTCCACACTTTATGGCGGGACAATGCCGTTCTTGCCAATGGATTGAAATGCCTTATGCAAAACAGCTTGATGAGAAAAAAGCGCATTTAGTTCAACAACTTAATGGGCTTGATCAATCACAGCTTGAATGGTTGCCACCTTATACTTCTGCGCAACAAGGTTTTCGTAACAAAGCCAAAATGGTGGTGAGCGGTTCGGTGGAACGTCCAATTTTAGGCATTTTGACCGATCCCAATGATCCACAAAGTGCGGTAGATTTATCCGAGTGTTTACTCTACCCTGCGCATTTCGCTGAGATTTTTGCCCAATTAAAAAACCTTTATCGGGCGCGCGGGCTTAGTGCCTTATAATATCGCGAAACGCAAAGGTGAACTGAAATATATTTTGCTTACCGAAAGCCAAAGTAACGGCACATTAATGTTACGTTTTGTGTTGCGATCTACCGCCAAACTGGCGCTTATTCAACGAGAATTACCACAATTATTGGCGAACTTGCCACAAATAAAGGTGGTGAGCCTCAATATCCAACCGAAACACGCGGCGATTTTAGAAGGGGAAGAAGAAATTTTTCTCACGGAAAAAAAACAGCTCGCCGAAAATTTTAACCAAATCCCGTTATTTATTCGTCCGCAAGGCTTTTTCCAAACTAATCCAAAGGTGGCAGAAGGCTTATACGGCACAGCACAGCAATGGATTAAAGATCTTCCCATTAGCAAAATCTGGGATCTATTTTGCGGTGTAGGTGGCTTTGGCTTGCATTGTGCGGCGATCTTGCAACAAAAGGCGTAAACGTGCAATTAACTGGCATTGAAATTTCCCCTTCTGCCATCGCTAGTGCCAGCTTGTCAGCAGAAAAATTGGGCTTAGCAGAGGTGAAGTTTCAATCCTTAGATGCAGCAAATTTCGCCTTAGCACAAAATGAAAAACCAGATTTGCTGATCGTCAATCCGCCACGCCGTGGTATTGGCAAAGAGTTGGCTCAATTTCTCAATAAATTACAACCGCACTTTATTTTATATTCCAGCTGCAATGCAGTTTCAATGGGCAAAGATTTGCAAGAATTAGCCAACTACCAAGCACAAAAAATCCAACTTTTTGATATGTTCCCTAATACGGCGCATTATGAGGTGCTGGTGTTGTTAGAACGCTCAGGGGGATGATGAGCGTTCTTTCTCAAGTCCTTAGTGAGATTGAAGGCTTGTCGTGTTTTTACGATGTCTAATCAGCTGAATAACATTGATGATAACGATAAAACCGTCTAACAGCACCACCGGTAAGGCATTTGTGTAGATCGCATAAATGGTAACGAAAAAAGCACCTGTGGCATTTAATAAACGTAATTTTAATAGTGAGTTGGTCATAAATGAAAGCACCACTAATGCCGTGCCAAAATAGCCAAGAATATTCATTAATAAATCCATAAAATTTCCTTAAAAAGAATGGAAAAGAAAAGGGGCGTATCTTAGCACAATGACGCAAAAATACGGTGAAAAATCACCGCACTTTTTATTTTTAGCAAATCAGCAAATCTCTGCGTTAGCAAAAATGCCCAATCAACTTGCTCAATAGTTCGTGAGTGGGTTTGATAAATTCGGCGGAGAGATATTCATCAGGTTGGTGGGCTTGTTCGATTGAACCGGGGCCTAGCACCAATGTTGGGCAAAGTTGTTGAATGAAAGGGGCTTCGGTGCAATAGTTCACCGCTTCGCATTTTTCGCCAAGTAATTTTTCCACCACTTGGACAACTTGGGCAGAGTGTTCACATTCATAACCTGGGGTAGGTTCGTGTAAGGCTTTCAGTGAAATGAGATCGCCCCATTTTTCAAACATTGGGCGCAGCTTTTCTTGTAGCATTTCATTGAGATCTTCTAAGCGCATTTGTGGCAACGGGCGAATGTCAAAATGCAGTTCGCAGCACGCACAAATACGGTTTACCGCATCGCCGCCGAGGATTGCGCCAAAATTCATTGTCGGATAAGGAATGGCAAAGGCGGAATGATGATATTTTGCCTTTAACTCATTACGCATTTCCATTAAATAGCCAGTGGCTTCGTGCATTAATTCAATGGCATTGATGCCTTTGTCAGGATCACTCGAATGCCCTGTTTTCCCCATAATTCGCACCGCTTGCCCGATATGCCCTTTATGCGCGCGCACGGGTTTTAAGGAAGTTGGCTCGCCGATAATGGCACAATCTGGGCGAATATGGCTGTGCTGGCTGAAGGTTCGTGCGCCTAAAAGCGTGGTTTCTTCATCGGCGGTAGCAAGAATCCGCAACGGTTTGCTTAATTTGCTCAGATCAATATGACGTAAGGTTTCTAACACGAACGCAAAGAACCCTTTCATATCCGCGGTGCCTAAGCCGTAAAATCTGCCGTCTTTTTCAGTGAGTTTGAAAGGATCAAAATGCCAGCGTCCTTCATCAAAAGGCACTGTATCCGTATGCCCTGCAAGCAATAACCCCCCTTCCCCTTCGCCACAGGTGGCTAATAAATTGAATTTGTTTCGGCTGCCTTCCACAGGAATAATGTTGGTTTTAAAGCCTAGATCACCAAGCCAAGTGGCAAGCAATTCAATTAAAGCTTTATTCGATTGATCAAATTCTGCTTCTACGCTACTAATGGTGGGCAATGCAATAAGCTGAGAATACATTTCAAGGAAAGGCGGCAATTTTTTCATTAAGTTTATCCTGTATTAAATTAAAGGTTGATTTATGATTAATTATGCACAATAATAGCATAATTAATCAAGCGTTATATTTTTATCTACAAGGTGTTCTATGCAAAAAGCCATTATTATTGGGGCAAGTGGTTATACAGGGGCTGAATTGGCTCGTATTCTAACCTTGCACCCTGCATTTCAGCTCAATGGATTATATGTTTCAGCGCAAAGCCAAGATGCGCATAAAGCCATTTCTGATATTTATCCGCAACTGAAGCAGATTGTTGATTTGCCGTTGCAACCTTTGGACGAAAATTTAACCGCACTTGCACAACAAAATGATCTGGTCTTTTTGGCCACCGCACACGAAGTTAGCCACGATCTTGCGCCAATTTTCTTGCAAAATCAATGCAAAGTATTTGATTTATCTGGCGCATTTCGGGTGAATAATACGAAATTTTATCCACAATATTATGGGCTTTGAACATCGTTATCCTGAATTATTAGAAAAAGCGGTTTATGGCTTAGCTGAATGGAATGACAGTGCCATTGCGCAAACAGATTTAGTGGCGGTGGCTGGTTGCTATCCAACAGTTTCGCAACTGAGTTTAAAACCATTAATTGAAAACAATTTATTAGATCTCAATCAGTTACCTATTATTAATGCAGTCAGTGGGGTAAGCGGTGCTGGACGCAAAGCATCGCTCACGAATAGTTTTTGCGAGGTCAGCCTGAATGCTTATGGCGTATTTAACCATCGTCATCAGCCTGAAATTGCCACCCATTTAGGCACAGAAGTGATTTTTACCCCGCACTTAGCAATTTTAAACGTGGTATTTTAGCCACCATTACAGCTAAATTGAAAGATGGTGTAGGTGAACAGCAAATCCGTGAAGCCTATCAGCAATATTATGCGCATCGCCCTCTTGTGCGCGTCTATGAACAAGGCTTGCCAAGCATTAAAGCGGTGGAATTTACGCCTTATTGCGACATCGGTTTTGCAGTGAAAAATGGCTACATTATCATTGTCGGCGCAGAAGATAATCTGCTTAAAGGCGCGGCAGCACAAGCGGTGCAATGTGCCAATATTCGTTACGGTTTTGCGGAAACCTTGGGATTAATTTAGTGGAAGAAAAGAATGAAACCTTTAGTAATTAAATTAGGCGGCGTGCTATTAGATACCCCGCAAGCAATGGAAAATCTGTTTACCGCACTGACAAATTATCAGCAAAATTTCGACCGCCCTTTGCTTATCGTACACGGCGGCGGTTGCGTGGTGGACGAATTAATGCAGCGCCTTGCATTGCCTGTACAAAAGAAAAATGGCTTAAGGGTAACGCCTGCGGATCAAATTGATATTATCGTGGGCGCACTTGCAGGCATTGCCAATAAAACCTTGGTGGCACAAGCAGCGAAATTTAATCTCAACCCCGTAGGGCTTTGTTTGGCAGATGGCAAACTCACTAGCGCACAAGCCTTTGATGAAGAGCTTGGCCACGTTGCCAATGTAAAGCCAAATAATCCCACCCTTTTGCATACCTTGTTAAGTGAAGCCTTTTTACCCATTATTAGCTCCATTGCGGTGGACGATCAAGGGCGTTTAATGAACGTAAATGCGGATCAAGCAGCAACAGCGATTGCCGCATTAATTGGCGGCGATTTGGTGATGCTTTCTGATGTTGATGGCGTTTTAGATGCCAATAAACAACGCCTACCACAGCTTAATAGCGAACAAATTCAACAACTTATTCAGCAAGGTGTGATTACAGACGGAATGATCGTGAAGGTCAATGCTGCCTTAGATGCAGCAAAAATGCTTAACACAGGCGTGGATATTGCCAACTGGAAATATCCAGAAAAATTGACCGCACTTTTTGCAGGTGAGATAATCGGCACCAGAATTTTACCGTAAACGTAAAGCATTTGGTATGGGCGAACATTTGGGTTCGCCTCTACATTTTTTAATCATAAAAATCAAAAAGATAAGGATAAACTATGGCACTTTGGGGTGGACGTTTCACACAAGCAGCAGATAAACGTTTTAAAGATTTCAACGATTCACTACGCTTTGACTATCGCCTTGCAGAACAGGATATTGAAGGCTCAATCGGCTGGTCAAAAGCCTTGGTCAGCGTTGGCGTGTTAAGTGCGCAAGAACAGCAACAATTAGAGCAAGCCTTAAACGAACTGCTGATTGAAGTGCGGTCGAATTTGCAAGGTATTTTGCAAGATGACGCTGAAGACATTCACAGCTGGGTAGAAAGTAAGCTCATCAACAAAGTGGGAAATCTGGGCAAAAAATTGCACACAGGGCGTAGCCGTAACGACCAAGTGGCGCTCGACATCAAAATGTGGTGCAAACAGCGTGTAACCGAGTTGCAATATTCTATTCGTGCCTTGCAAACCAAATTGGTGGAAACCGCAGAAAACAACCAACACGCCGTAATGCCGGGTTATACCCATTTGCAACGTGCGCAGCCCATCACGTTCGCCCATTGGTGTATGGCTTATGTGGAAATGCTTGAGCGTGATTATTCTCGCTTGGCAGATGCTTATCACCGAATGAATACTTGTCCTTTGGGAAGCGGTGCGTTAGCTGGCACGGCGTATGCCATTGATCGTGAGCAATTAGCACAAGATCTCGGCTTTGCAATGGCAACCCGTAACAGCTTAGACAGCGTTTCCGACCGCGATCACATTATCGAATTACTTTCCACCGCTTCGTTAAGTATGGCTCACCTTTCACGTTTTGCGGAAGATATGATTATCTTCAACAGCGGTGAAGCGGATTTCGTGGAGCTTTCTGACCGCGTTACTTCCGGTTCTTCCTTAATGCCACAGAAAAAAAATCCTGATGCTTGCGAACTCATTCGTGGTAAAGCTGGTCGAGTGATGGGCGCGCTAACTGGAATGTTGATGACAGTAAAAGGCTTGCCACTGGCTTATAACAAAGATATGCAAGAAGACAAAGAAGGCATTTTTGATGCCTTGGATACTTGGCAAGACTGTTTGGATATGGCGACTTTCGTGTTAGATGATATTAAAGTGAACGTTGAGCGCACCCGTGAAGCGGCACTAAAAGGCTACTCAAATGCGACCGAGCTCGCCGATTATTTAGTGGCAAAAGGCGTACCATTCCGCGATTCTCACCATATTGTGGGTGAAACGGTGGTGTATGCCATCAGCGTACACAAAGGCTTAGAAGATCTGAGCTTAGAAGAGTTCCGCCAATTTAGTGATGTGATCAGCGATGATGTGTATGAGATCCTATCGCTACAATCCTGCTTAGACAAACGCTGCGCCAAAGGTGGTGTGTCCCCATTACGAGTGGCAGAAGCCATTGCTGAGGCAAAAGAGCGGTTGAAATAATTTGATTTTTTCCTCTTTGATTCACGCTAATTTTATTAGCGTGAATTTTTTTCCGAAACAAAAAACTGGTAAAAATAGGCACACTATGTGATTATTTTTCTAGACGTAATCATTATGTAACCGCTTGTTAACACACCATAACTTCAATGTTAATGCTTTGTTAAATAAAGCAAATTTTTCATTTTATCTATACCTTTTTAGGTAAATCTTCCTTATACTTTAACCCAATAAGATTTATTTATAACTTTTTAAGTTCATTAAATAAATGAGTGATTGTTGTTGTGAGTTTTTATGTCTGAATGCCTTTATTTTAGTGAACAAATTTCTTTTTCTTCAACCGCCAAAATAGAACAAATCCGTTTATTTTTAGCCAATAATGATTTGGAATTGGATCAACAAATTTTACGCTTTGTCGTGTTTTATCGAGAATCTGATAATCAAATTATTGCCTGTGGCGGTGTGGCACACAATATCATTAAATGTGTTGCTATTTCCCCACAATATCGGGGAACAGGGCTTGCCCTTAAATTAGCCACAGAACTGATTAATTTGGCTTATGAACTTGGTTATTCTCGTCTTTTCATTTATACCAAACCAGAAAACGAAGCCCTCTTCTCACAATGTGGTTTTTTTACCATTTCGACGGCTTATCCTTATCTTGTCCTTATGGAAAATAGCAAAATGCGTTTGCAGAAATATTGTAATCAGCTGCGTAATTCAAGAAAAATGGCAAGAAAATCGGGGCTATTGTAATGAATGCGAACCCTTTTACGTTGGGGCATCGCTATTTAATTGAACAAGCCGTGGCGCAATGTGATTATGTTCATATTTTTCTCGTGGAAGAAGATGCTTCCCGCTATGCTTATGCCGATCGCCTGCGTTTATTAAAAAAGGGGATTGGCGATTTGCGTACCGCCATTATTCACCCGAGTTCAAGTTACATTATTTCGCGTGCGACCTTCCCAGCTTATTTTCTAAAAGATCAAGGATTAGTTGATAAATGTTATATGGAAATTGATTTGAAGCTGTTCCGTCGATATATCGCACCAACTCTTGGAATTACCCACCGATTTGTCGGGACAGAACCTTTTTGTCAGCTAACGGCAGCCTATAATCAAAATATGCATTACTGGTTAGAGGAAGCTGAAATGGCTGCACCACCAATTAAGGTTGTTGAAATTGAACGTAAAACATATCAAGGGCAAGCCATTTCTGCCTCTACTGTTCGTAAGCTTGCAGATCAGAAGAATTGGCAAGAACTGTCCCATTTTGTGCCTGATAGTACACTTAGTTTTTTGCAAGGACTGGCAGTTCAAACACAAGATTAACTTATTATTGAGATGAAATAATTATTTTAAGGAGCAATTATGCGAATAACAAAAGCAGCCGTCGCTGGAACATTGGAATCTAGTGATGTGATGATCAGAGTTGCACCGAGTGAAACCATTGATATTGAATTACATAGCTCGGTGGCAAATCAATTTGGTGAGGCAATTCTTGAAACAATTCATACTGTTTTAAAGCAACTTGATGTTAATGCTGTGCAGCTAATTATTGATGATAAAGGTGCTTTAGATTGTGTGTTACAAGCTCGATTGAAAACGGCATTATTACGTGGCTGTGAGGAAGCCGTGCAATGGGAGGCGTTATTATGAAATTAAGACGTAGTATGTTGTTTGTGCCGGGTTCTAACGCGGCAATGTTAAGTAATAGCTTTATTTATAAGCCCGATGCTATTATGTTTGACTTGGAAGATGCCGTCGCGTTGAAAGAAAAAGATAGTGCAAGAATGCTTGTTGCACACGCTTTGAAAAACCCATTTTATCAAGATATAGAAACAGTTGTACGGGTAAACCCCTTAGATTCAGCATTTGGACTTGATGATTTAAATGCGGTAGTTAGAGCTGGAGTGGATATTGTTCGCTTACCTAAAACGGATACTGCTCAAGATGTGGTTGATATGGATAATGCGATTGCTGAAATTGAAAAGCAGTGTGGGCGAGTTGTTGGCAGTACGAAGCTATTAGCGGCGATTGAATCGCCATTAGGGGTAACACAAGCAAATGAGATCGCAAAAGCCTCATCTCGTTTGATTGGAATTGCATTAGGGGCGGAAGATTATGTTCGGAATTTGAAAACAGAGCGCTCACCTGATGGCGTGGAATTATTGTTCGCTCGTTGTACGATTTTACAAGCCGCCCGAGCTGCCGGAATTATGGCATTTGATACGGTATTCTCTAATGCTGATGACGAAGAAGGTTTCTTGCGAGAAGCCTCACTGATTAAACAGCTTGGTTTTGACGGCAAATCCTTAATTAACCCACGCCAAATTGAATTGATTCATAATCTCTATGCTCCTTCACAGAAAGATGTTGATTTTGCAAAACGGGTAATTAGTGCGGCAGAACAAGCCGAAAAAGAAGGGCTGGGCGTAGTATCGTTAAATGGAAAAATGGTAGATTCGCCGATTATTGAACGTGCAAAACTTGTTTTACAGCGAGCAGCTTTATCAGGGATTCGTGAGGAATAATTATGAATAATAGAGAAAAACGTATTGGACATTTCCATTCACATCAGACAATGGCTATTTATCAGCAAGAACCCAAAGTAACCGCCTTAGAACGAATTCAGCGAGATCGTAAGCTATGTGATAGTTTAGAAACCGCGATTACACGCAGTGGATTGCAAGATGGAATGACGGTATCGTTTCATCACGCTTTCCGAGCTGGCGATTATATCGTAAATATGGTGATGAACAAGATTGCTGAGATGGGGTTTAAAAATCTAACGCTTGCCTCTAGCTCTTTAACCGATATTCATTCTCCCCTTATTGAACATATTAAAAATGGCGTGATCCGTAAAATTTATACATCGGGATTACGCGGTGAACTTGCTGATCAAATTTCTAATGGATTAATGGAAGAGCCTGTTGTTATTCATTCTCATGGTGGTCGAGTTCATCTTATTCAAAGTGGTGAATTACACATTGATGTTGCCTTTCTTGGTGTACCGATTTGTGATGATTTTGGTAATGCAAATGGATTTAGTGGAAAAATAATTGCGGTTCACTGGGTTATGCTCGTGTTGATGCAGATTATGCGGATAAGGTTGTACTATTAACAGAAGAAATTGCAAATTACCCTCATCATCCTATTAGTATCGCCCAAGATCGCGTTGATTTGATCGTAAAAGTTGATCAGGTTGGCGACCCTAAGAAAATTGGTGGCGGAGCGACCAGAATGACAAAAAATCCACGCGAACTTCTTATTGCACGCAAAACAGCAGAAGTAATTTTCGCCAGTGGTTATTTTAAAGATGGCTTTTCGCTTCAAACAGGAAGTGGAGGTGCGTCGCTTGCTGTAACGCGATTCTTAGAAGATAAAATGTGGCGGAAAAATATTTGTGCCGATTTCGCTTTAGGCGGAATCACTTCCAGTATGGTGGCGTTACACGAAGCGGGATTAATTAAAACATTGTTAGATGTACAAAGTTTTGATAAAGATGCCGCTGATTCCCTTGCTCGTAATCCAAATCATATTGAAATTAGTGCGAATCAATATGCGAATTTTGGATCTAAAGGAGCCTCTGTTGAACGTCTTGATATTGTGATCTTAAGTGCTTTAGAGATTGACACTCAATTTAACGTAAATGTTTTAACGGGTTCTGATGGGATTATCCGCGGAGCTTCGGGCGGACATTGCGATACAGCAGCTTGTGCAAAAGTGGCAATTATTGTAGCCCCGCTCGTACGTGGTCGTATTCCAACTGTTGTAGAAAATGTGATTACTTGCGTTACGCCGGGAGAAAATATTGATATTTTGGTTACCGATCACGGTGTTGCAGTAAACCCTAAACGACCAGATTTAACCGAAAAATTGACCGCACTATTCAGCTCTTTACGATTGAGCAATTATGTGAAAGAGCTTATCAGCTAACAGGCAAACCAAAAGCCCTTGAGTTTACCGAAAAGCCCGTTGCGGTTGTTCGCTATCGAGATGGTTCGGTGATAGATATTGTTTATCAAATTAAATCGGAGATGGTGGCTGAATAATGTCTGGGTTTAGTCGGTTTTACGCTTACTTAACAAACGCACTCAGCCAACAAGGAGATTCTGTTTCATTGATGGCTTTGCTTGATGGAAAAGAGCAACGTGCGAGATTACAGCGTGAATTGTGCCAGCAGTATCGCCAAACATTACTCAGTGTAACGGTGATAGCACCTGGTGCGGTAAAGCGTAATCTATTATTAAGTTATGTATTTAAACAGGCATTGCGTAGATTAAATAGCTTGTTTAAACAACTTAATGTAAAGCCGACTAAATCTATTATTCGTAGCATAGAAAGTGGGGATGAAGCCTTTTTGTTTTACCTATTGATGCTCAACGTTTAAAGCAAGAAACGATCATTTTAGAAGAAACTTCACCCATTGGGCGATTATGGGACTTTGACATTTTTAATTCCAATGGCGATCTGATCGCTCGTAATGATTTAGGTTATCCACCGCGTGATTGCTTGATTTGCGGAGAGAATGCTAAATCTTGTGCAAGAAGCAGACAACATTCCTTATCTGAATTGCAACACGCTATGTTCCAACGTGTGGCACAGCATCAATTAGGTCTTTTTACTGCCAAAAAAGTAAGACGAGCCTTATGGAAAGAAGCAAATTTGACACCAAAACCAGGGCTTGTTGATAGGGATAATAATGGATCCCATCAGGATATGGATTTACATACTTTTATTAAAAGTATCAACTCATTAACATCGTATTGGCAGCGGTTTGTTTGGCTAGGCTGTCGCACTGCTTCGTTTCCCCCTCAGCAGGTTCTTCCCCACTTAAGAAAATTAGGCTTAGAGGCAGAACAAGCTATGTTTAAAGCAACACAAGGCGTGAATACGCATAAAGGTGGTATTTTTGCATTTGGCTTAACTTGTGCGGCGATTGGGCGGTGTTGGACATTAGAGCAAGCTATGAATAGTACTCAAATTTGCACAACAGTGGCCGACTTTTGTTGTGGAATTAGTCAAGAACTCAATGAAAGTGATGAGCTTACCGCTGGAGTAAGAATTTTTCAACGTTATGGTATAAAAGGTGCAAGGGGAGAAGCGGAATTAGGTTTTCCTCTTGTTCGTGATTGCTCTCTTCCTTATCTTCAACAGCAGTTAAATCAACACATTCCTTTAAATCAAGCGTTATTGAAAACATTATTAATGTTATTTGCCAATAATCAGGATAGTAATGTTATTCATCGTGGTGGAATAGAAGGGCTTGCTTGGTTTCAAGACCGAGCTAAACAAACGCTTTCATATTTATCTCTGTACCCTGAACGATTAGTGCGTGAATTAACGTCTTTCAATCAAGAATGTGTTGAAAAAAATATTAGTGCAGGTGGCTGTGCTGATTTACTTGCTCTGACCTATTTCTTTTTATTTTTTTAATTAATGAGGAAATTATGACAAAACTTCATAAAACATTAATATTGGCTGCCATTCCTATTCTGGTTTGGATTTTACCAGCCCCTGACGGATTGTCTTTAATTGCGTGGCGATTATTTGGTATTTATCTCGCAACGATTGTTGGGCTTGTGCTAAAGCCTTATGGCGAACCTGTTATTTTGTTAGCGGCGGTAGCTCTTTCATCAATCGTGATTGGAAATACAGAAGGTGCAAGTAAACTCGTTAAGGTTTCTCAAGCATTGAGTGGTTATCAATCAGGTACGACTTGGTTGATTTTTACCGCCTTTACATTAAGTTCAGCTTTTGTTATCACGGGGTTAGGAAAACGCATTGCTTATCATCTTATTGGCTGGTTAGGAAACACCACATTGCGTTTAGGCTACGTTACTATGTTTCTGGATTTATTACTTTCACCGGCAACACCATCAAATACGGCTCGAGCTGGAGGAATTATTTTCCCGATTATTAATAGTGTGGCTGTTGCTCTAGGATCCACACCTAATGAAAGTCCAAAACGAGCGGGGCGTTTCCTCTTAATGAATGTATATATGGTTGTAAAATCAACAAGTTATATCTTCTTAACAGCAATGGCTCCAAATGCGTTAGCCCTTTCTTTGATGGCACCGATTTTAGGTTTTAAAATGGATTGGCTGCAATGGTTCTTAGCCGCTTCTATTCCTGGATTGCTATGTTTATTTTTAATTCCTTTAGTTTGTTATTTCACCGCCCCACCAGAATTAAAGCAAGTGGACAATAAAGCGATTGCTGAAAAAGGATTAGTAGAACTAGGACCAATGAGCTTCAGAGAAAAGGCATTAGCAATTTTATTTGTGTTAGCGTTACTCTGTTGGATTTTTGCCGATACCCTTGGAGTGAATGCAACTACCGTCGCGTTAAGTGTTATGGTGCTATGTGTTGTATTAAGCATTGTTTCTTGGGACGACATTCTTAAAAATAAAGCAGGTTGGAATACCTTAATTTGGTATGGTGGCATTATTGGTATGTCAACGATTCTTGATAAAGCAGGCTTTTTCAAATGGTTAGCGAATGTTTTCGAACAATATCTTAATTTTGGTGATAATAGTACATTAGCTCTTGTTGTTATTTTATTTACTAGTGTGGCAGTTCGTTATCTTTTCGCTTCTGGTGGCGCTTATGTTGCAGCCATGGTTCCCGTATTTGCAACCGTTGGTAAAGTAGCGGGGGCTCCTGTTGAGCTATTAACCATTGGTTTACTCTTTGCGAATGCTTATGGTGGCAGCGTTACTCACTATGGTGGAGGACCGGGGCCAATTACCTTTGGTGCAGGTTATAATGATATTAAATCTTGGTGGATCGCTGGTGCTATTGTCGCCTTCGGAAGCCTAATCATTCATTGTACTATTGGGGTCGCTTGGTGGAATTTCTTGTTAAATCTAGGTTGGCTATAATTGCGTCGTAACGCATTAAAGATTATCTCATCGAAAGGTTTGGCATTAATAATAGCCAAACCTTTTTAGTTATTTCACTTACCATTGCAATATTGCATTTCTCATACAATAAAAAGTGTTATGTCAGGTGGGTAGCCGAGAAAGATAAAATTCCGCTAGGGCAAGATCTTCAGGGCGGGTGATTTTGAGATTATCACTTCTGCCTGCCACAAGATGAGGGTGGAAGCCCATTAACTCCATAGCAGAGGCTTCATCTGTGATGGTGAAATTGTTGGCTAGGGCTTGTTGTAAGGCGTGTTTTAGTGTTTGAGCGGGGAAAAATTGGGGCGTTTGAGCAAGCCAAAGTTGTGAGCGATCTTCTGTTTGTTGAATTTGTAAGCTTGAATTTGTGCGTTTTATGGTGTCCACGGCTGGAATGGCTAAAATTGCTCCGTTGATGTCGTTGATTTGTAATAATTTATCGAGATCTTGATGAGTCAGACAAGGACGTGCGGCATCGTGTACCATAACCCAAGTGTTCGCGTTGTTTTTAATTTGTTGTAAGCCGTTTAGCACAGATTCCGCTCGTGTTTTTCCCCCTTCAACAAGCTGAATTTTTGAATGATTGAGTAAGTTGATTTCTGCTAAATAAGGATCGCTGGAGGTTACCGCCACAATAATTTGGCTAATGGCAGGGTAGTGAATTAGCACTTCAAGGGTATGCTCAAGAATGGTTTTTCCCTGAATTTTTAAATATTGTTTCGGTTTATCCGCTTGCATACGGCTACCAATACCCGCTGCTGGGACAACGGCAATAATTTCACGGGGCGAATGTTTCATTATTGATGCTCTTTACTTATGTTCTTTCACTATGCGATAAAAAGTTTCGTTATTTTTTACCATTTCGTGTTGTAATCTGGCGCGCTCTTCAATGGCGTCCACCCCTTCTTTGAGATCTTTAATTTCTGCCGCAATCACTTGATTACGCTGGGAAAGTTTTTCATTTTCTTGTTGGCGAAGGGTGATTTCTTTTTCGGTGTTTTTGTAATCTAAATAACCGTTTTTGCCGAACCAAAAATTGTATTGAAAAAGTAAGGCAAAACCCGCCAAAATAAAAATTAATAAACGCATAAATTTTCTCGTCAATTGAACGTAGCGATAGTTTACCTTGAAATGAGTAACATTTGTAGTATAGTCGTTTGATTTCAAAATAATACTGTGTTACTTCGCCTTGCCGTACTAGTTGTACTGTCTGCGGCTTGTTGCCTTGTCTTATTTTGAACTTAAACGACTATAAATGGATATTTTTAAGTGCGGTGTAATTTTGGCAAATTTTTATGAAAAAAGCCTCGTCAGACGAGGCTTTAGATTATGTTTATCGGTATGTTTTATTCAACAACCAGTTTTTTTCCGTCATAACTCATTGTTTGAACTGCGGTGAGCGCTTTTCCTCCTTGACCTTCACCACCGATTAATAGCACTTTGTTATCATAGCTGACACTTACCCCATAACCAATCGGCTCTGGTAAGTTACCAATGATTTTCCAAGTGCCTTTCTTGGCATTGAGTGCGTAAATATCACTATGCCAAGTTTTTTTCAACCCACCAGTGCGATGTGCATCGGTGATACCATTTTGATAATTTGCTCGTGCGCCCGGGAAGTTTGCCCCACCGGTTACGATATAGTTACCGTAGGTGTAGCCCCCCCATTGCGCCTGCAATACCTTCTTGTTGTTTTTGCCCTTTCGGTGTTGGTAAATCACCTAATTTTTTCCAAGTAACTCCATTTTTACCGATTGTACCAAGTTCCGTGGTTTGGGTTCGCAATCCTGCTTTTACTTCTCCGTTTACAACAAGAAGTTTGTTATCCTTAATTGCCACAGCTGCCCCTGCTCGTCCTGAGTATGGGAAAATGCCTTCGTTACGCCAAGTATTGGTGGCTGGCTCATAGCTGACAATTTCTGGTGAGAAGAAGAAATCCTGTACGCGTAAATTGAAATAAGGATCAAAAATGGCTTTTTCTTTGTCTTTATCGCCACCAGCGGCTGCGATGTCTTGGAAAAGTCCGTTCCAAATTTCTTGGTTAATTCCGCCTACAAAATAAATTTTACCGTTCGTTTCTGCCACACTTGCGCCCACAGCTGAACGTGGTGAGCGAGTTTGCAATTTTGTCCAAGAGTTTGTTTCTGGATCATAGCGATAAGCATCATTAATCACTTGATTTTTCGCCACATCAGTATCTTGGAAACCGCCAAACACATAGAGCTTACCATCTACGCCAGCAGAAACAGGCTGATTACGTTTTCCACCTGGGAAAGCTGGCAGTTCTTGCCATTTAGCGTCTTTCTCTTTTAAATTAAGAGAATAAAATTTATCTCCACCCGTTCCTAAACCTACATAAACGGTATCGCCAATTAATGCCCCTGTTCCGCTTTTAATCCCTACAGGCAGATCAGGATATTGGCTTGCTTGTGCAGCAAATGCTGTCATTGCAATGGCAGCAAATAATGCACTGTGTAATGCTGTTTTTTTCATATTGACCTCTTGTCGTTAAGGTTATTGCTTAATAGATTGAGCAAGCAAACCGCTTATTTAGCTAACTCAGAGATTTCTTCTACAGCTTGTTTTCCAACTTCACCATTCTTTTTCAAGTATTCATCGTAGTATGGTTGTAATGCCGCTTTGAACGGTGCAAGATCAGGTTTTGTTACGGTTACGCCTTTTTCTTGGAAGAAAGCGATTAATTCATTTTCACCGTCCACAAATAATTTTGTGTGATAATCTGCGGCTTTAAGTGCGGCTTCTTTCACCACAGCTTTCAAATCATCTGGTAACTCATCAAGGGTTTCATTACTGATAACGTAAAGTTGGTCATTTAAAATGTGGTTGGTTAATGCTAAGTATTTTTGTACTTCATTAGAATTTTTGCGCTTGAATGGTTGGTAATGGGTTTTCTTGGCCATCTACCGCATTGGTTTGTAACGCAAGATACACTTCAGAAAACGCCATTGGTGTTGGGGTTGCGCCTACATATTTCGCGAAAGCAAGGTTAGTCGCCGCATTTAGGCACACGAAGTTTCAAGCCTTTCATATCCGCAATGCTGTTAATTGGACGGTTTGACGTGGTTTGACGAGTCCCGTTATAACCGATAGAAAGCACGCTCACGCCTAACTCTTTATTGATTTTAGCGAATAAGTTTTTACCAAAGTTTGTTTCTAACACGGCTTTTTTGCCACATCAAAATTTTTCAACATATAAGGCAGTGCAAACACTTCCGCTTCAGGATAGAAAATTTGGAAACGGGCAGATTCTGCAAGGGTGAAGTCTAATGCACCATCTTTAAGTTGTTTTAACATTACGCGGTCATCACCAAGTTGAGCGCTTGGGAAAATTGCAACTTCAATTTTACCTTGAGATTTGTCTTTCACTTCTTTTGCGAAGAACTCAACGGCTTTGTATTCATTGGAGCTTGTACCAGCAACCATACCAAATTTTAAGTTATAGTCTGCGGCAAACACCGAGCTAGATAGACCTAAACATAATGTAGCAAGAGCAAGTTTGTTTAATTTCATTGCAATTCTCCTTTCATTGATTTGCAGAGTGAACAGAACATTTCAATCTAAATGGTTAGGGCATATTTCTCTTTGGGGATACGACAACGCCAAATAACGGAGGAAATGTCCTAATGGCTATATAATAAATGAAGTAATATTTCATTACTGAGAGCTATATCACAAAATTGAAAAAGGTTGAAAAACTTTTAAACGCATTTTTCTTGAAATCACTTGGTTTTAAACGCATTAAGCATTTTTTGATATGAAATGATACTCCATTTTTTGCAAAAAGGATTTTTCTAAAAATCAAAGTGCGGTGCTTTTTTGCAGAATTTTTGCTATTAAAAAAGCGGGTGAATTTTCACCCGCACTTTGTTTTTGCTTTTCTCTTATGGCATTAAGAGATTTGGTATAAAGGTAATAATTTGTGGGAAGATGGTGATAAGCACCAAGGTGGTAAACACAGGGATTAAGAATGGTAGCACCCCTTTGGTTACCGTACTCACTGGCATATTTCCCACACGGGCTACCACGAACAATGCCATTCCCATTGGCGGTGTTAAAATGCCCACCATCATATTTAATGTGGTCATCACGCCAAAGAAGACCAGATCAATACCGAAATGCACCGCAATAGGAATTAACATTGGTAGCACTAAGAATTGTAGTGCAAGGGCATCAATAAACATTCCTAAGAATAAGAGTAGCAAGTTGATCATAATGAGCACCATTGTTGGGGTATCTGCCACCGCCATAAAGAGATCGGCAATGCGCATTGCCACTTGCTCACGCGCGATCATATCGCCGAAGAAGGTTACCGTCATCACCATTAAAGCGGTTACCCCAGTAATTGCCATTGCTTCCACACAGCTTTTGAATACCATTTTGAGCGTGAGTTCGCGGTACACAAACATTCCAATAATAATGGAGTAGGCAGCGGCGATCACGGCGGCTTCAGTTGGGGTGAACAAGCCTGAGAAAATGCCGCCAATAATTAAAATTGGGGTGAGGATTGCCCAAATGGCTTTTTTAAATGCTTCACAACGTTGTTGTAATGAGGCTTTAGGGGTTCTTGGATAATGACGTTTTTTCGCAATGGCATAGTTCATCGCCATTAATGCGATCGTGAGTAAAACCCCGGGTACAAAGCCTGCGACAAAGAGTTTTGCGATAGATTCATTGGCGATCACACCATAAATAATCATCGCAATACTTGGTGGCACAAGGGGGCCAATAATACAAGATGCCGCCGTGATCCCACCGCAAATATCATCATCATAACCTGCATCACGCATCGCTTTAATTTCAAGCTGACCTAAGCCACCAGCGTCTGCTAGTGCTGAACCCGACATTCCAGAGAAAATCAAACTTGCGCCGATATTAACGTGTCCCATACCGCCAGAATAATGGCCTAACAAGGCTTTGGCGAAGTTGAAAATTCGCTCAGTTATGCCGCCTGTGTTCATCAAAATCCCCGTTAGGATAAAGAACGGCACGGAAAGCAGTGGGAAGCTGTTTAGGCTATCAACTAATTTTGATGAGGCAGAATTGACCACATTCCAGCGAGTCATTGCGAAATATAAAATGGTAACAATAAACAGTGACCAGCCCACAGGTGTGCCAAGGAACATAATCACAAGCCACACAATTAAGCATACATACACTGCATTGCTGCCAAGTTTGATGTAGTTGCTAATGCGCAAGGCTTTGAACCATTCTGGGTGAGTCATCAAAATTGCAAACAGAAGCAACGCGAAAATAATGTAGAAAGTGGCTGGCAAATAGCTCAATTGATTTTTGTAATTTTCACTTTGCGCTTGCAGAAAGCGAACAAACACTAAAATTGAAATGAATGGCAGAGGCGCATAAAGCCATTTTTCCGAAATCTGTAAGGACACAATTTCAAAACTGGCATCTAAAAAGACTTTGAAACCTAAATAGATAAACAAGAAAATACAAGCAAAGATAATCAGTTGAACAAAAGAGTTGATGGCTTTTCGCATCTTCTCAGGCATTAAATTGGTGAGAAAGTCGATGTAAACGTGTTTTGCGAACGCGTTGCCAACTAATGCCAAACATAGCGACATAAACAAAGAGTAAGCGAGCCAGCTCTTCACTCCAGATAAACGGAGAATCAAAAACTTGGCGAGCGATGATTTGGGCAAGAAGAATGATAAAAATGACGAGGAATAAAACGCCACCCACCCATTCTTCTAATTTATTGAAATATTTCATAGGAACTCCAAAGATGTTCAACTAAATAGTGCGATATTTATCTATAATGAAATGCGAAACAGATTTGCCTTGTAATGCTTTCATTCTCAAATTTTAATGAAGTAATATTTCAAGAAAATCCTAATTTTTGTTTGAGAGGAGAGAAACCGCATTTTCAGCAAAAAACGTATTTCCCTTTTAAAATACAAGTCTAGTGGAGTTTTTTCAAATTGTTTTATGAAATTTTACTCCAATTTATGATCTAGATCTCACTTTTAAACTATTTTTCTTGTATTTTATTTTCAGAGGTCTATCCTAGCACCCAGCGAAAATTAACTTCCTTTCTTAAAAATATCTTGGAGTTTATATGTCAAAATTGTCACATCAAGATGTGCTAAACCAGATTCGTTACGGGCTTATTGCCTCTTGCCAACCTGTTGATGACGGTCCGATGGATAAGCCTGAAATCGTGGCGGCAATGGCACAAGCCTCAGTGCAAGGAGGCGCGGCTGGATTGCGAATTGAAGGAGTCGAAAACTTAAAAGCCACTCGCCCTGTGGTGGATAAGCCCATTATTGGGATTGTAAAACGTGATTTGCCAGATAGCCCTGTGCGCATTACGCCGTTTTTGCAGGATATTGAAGATTTAGCAGCGGCGGGCGCAGACATTATTGCCGTGGACGGCACGTTGCGCACGCGCCCTGTATCCCTTGAAAGTGCGGTGAAAAAAATCAAAGAATTAGGCTGTTTGGCGATGGCAGACTGCTCAAATTTGGAAGAAGGGCTGTATTGCCAAAAACTTGGCTTTGATATTGTGGGCAGCACAATGTCGGGCTACACCGGCGGCGAAGTGCCTGATGAGCCTGATTATCAGCTAGTGAAAGATCTCAAAGCCGCAGGCTGTTATGTGATGGCGGAAGGGCGTTACAACACGCCAGAACTGGCGAAAAAAGCCATTGAAATTGGCGCAGATGTGGTTACCGTGGGATCGGCGCTCACTCGCTTAGAACATATTGTGAGCTGGTTTGCCAGTTCGGTGAAATCAGCAAAATCATAACTAAAACAAGGACGGCGTATGCGTTGTTTAGCATTAGATATTGGTGGCACAAAAATTGCTGCCGCATTGGTGGAAAATGGCGTGATTTCACAACGCCAGCAAATTAGCACCCCGCAAGATCAGTCTGCACAAGGAATGGAGCAGGCGTTAAAAACGTTAGTTACAGGCTATGCAGGGCAGTTTGATGCGGTGGCCGTGGCGTCCACAGGGATTATTAATCGTGGCGTGCTAACCGCATTAAATCCGAAAAATTTGGGCGGACTTGCCAATTTTCCACTGAAAGCGTGTATTGCGCGTTACACCGATAAGCCCATTGGCTTACTCAATGACGTGCAAGCTGCGGTCTGTGCGGAATATCAAGCACAAGATCAAAGTGCGGTGCAAAATTTCTTATTTATTACCGTATCCACAGGCGTGGGTGGTGGAATTATTTTAAATGGTGAATTAACCACAGGCGAGAACGGCATTGCTGGACATATTGGGCATACCCTTGCTGATCCCAATGGGCCAATGTGTGGTTGTGGACGCAAAGGTTGTGTGGAAGCCATTGCATCAGGACGCGCCATTGAAGCGGTGTCTTCACAATGGGCGGAACCTTGTTCACCCAAAGAAGTGTTTGAACGCTTTAGAAAAAATGACGAAAAAGCCACCGCACTTGTGCAACGTTCTGCGCAAGCCATTGCCAATTTAATTGCCGATATGGTGATTAGCTTAGATATTCAAAAAGTGGTGTTAGGCGGTAGTGTGGGCTTGGCGCGAGGATATTTACCTTTAGTACAACAATATTTACAGACAATGCCCACGTTTTATCAATGCCCTGTTGAAGCCGCTCAATCTGGCGCTGATGCAGGCTTATTAGGTGCGGCTTATTGGCTAGAACAACAATTAGTAAAACAATAAAAATCAAAGGAGTACAAAATGATTGTAGGCGATTTAACCCGTGATGACTTTGCCAGAGGTTTACCAATGGTGCTGGCAGAAATTTGTCATCAATTAAGAAGAATGGATCTCACCAAATTAACCGTTGGACGCCACGATCTCACCGATCAAATTTATATGAATGTGATGGAGTTTGACACCGCACCAAGCGACAGCAAACAAGCAGAACTTCACCATAAATACATTGATGTTCAACTGCTTATTAGCGGCAATGAAGTGATTGAATATGGCGTAAATGAGCCTAATCTCAGCACTTATAATGAATACAACGAAGTAGATGATTATCAGCTCACGCCAGAGATTCCAAACAAAAGTGCGGTGCGTTTAACGCCGAAAATGTTTGCCGTGTTTTTCCCTTATGAGCCTCATAAACCGGGCTGTGTGGCTGGGGAAGCGCCAGAATTTATCAAAAAATTAGTGGTAAAAGTGCCAGTGGAGTTAGTGAGTTAAACAAACACAGGGGGAAGTTTTATGGTTGCAACAAGCGGGAATATTCTGGATACCATCGGGGCGTTGTATAACAGCCTGACAAAAACGGAGAAGAAAATTGCGACTACGATCTTATCTTCTCCACATTTGTTAAGCCAATTTTCATTGGCGGAAATTTCACAGCAGTTTGATGTGGGGGAGGCGACTTTTATTCGCTTTTGCCGAACTCTCGGGTTTAAAGGGTTTACCGATTTCAAATTGCAGCTTTCCATTGAATTGGCAACCAAAGAAAAACAGCCAAATTCTTTGTTAGAAAGCGACATTACCAAAAATGATGATACGCAAAACATCGCAGAAAAACTGCATAATTCCATCAATAATGTGATTAAAGAAACCATTAATTTGCTTGATGCAAAACAGCTTGAACAAGTGGTGCTGGCAATGCGTCAGGCAAAACGCGTGTTTCTTTTTGGCGTGGGCTCATCAGGCATTACCGCAGAAGATACAAAACACAAATTAATGCGTATTGGATTACAGGTGGACGCTATTAGCAACAACCATTTTATGTATATGCAAGCTGCGTTGATGAATAAGATGACGTGGTGATTGGCATTAGTCACTCAGGTTATTCTAAAGAAACCACGCAATCTTTAAATATTGCCAAGAAAAATGGGGCAACAACGGTGGCATTAACCCACAATTTACGTTCGCCCATTACACAGGTTGCCGATTATGTTCTCATCAATGGACATAGACAGGGGCAACTACAAGGAGATTCTATCGGAACAAAAATTGCACAGCTCTTTGTGTTAGATTTAATTTATGCCTTGATCGTGCAAGCCGAAGAAGAAAATGCAACAGAAATGAAGCAAAAAACCGTGAATGTGATTTTAGAACAGCGGATCAAATAAATTAGTTTAGGAGAAACCAATGAAAAACTTAAAAGGCATTTTTAGCGCCTTGCTTGTATCTTACAACGAAGACGGCTCAATCAATGAAAAAGGATTGCGTGAAATTATTCGCTACAACATTGATAAAATGAAAGTGGACGGCTTGTATGTGGGCGGCAGCACAGGGGAAAACTTTATGATTTCCACTGCGGAGAAAAAAGAAATTTTCCGTATCGCCAAAGACGAAGCAAAAGACCAAGTAGCATTGATTGCGCAAGTGGGTAGCGTAAATTTACACGAAGCCGTGGAATTAGGGAAATACGCCACGGAACTTGGTTACGACAGCCTTTCAGCGGTAACCCCGTTCTACTACAAATTTAGCTTTGCAGAAATCAAACATTATTACGACACCATTATTGCCGAAACAGGCAATAATATGATCGTCTATTCCATTCCATTCTTAACCGGTGTGAATATTGGCGTGGAACAATTCGGTGAGCTTTACAAAAACCCGAAAGTGTTAGGCGTAAAATTCACCGCAGGCGATTTCTATTTGTTAGAACGCTTGAAAAAAGCTTACCCAGATCATCTTGTGTGGGCAGGCTTTGATGAAATGATGCTACCAGCCGCTGCCCTTGGCGTGGACGGTGCGATTGGCAGTACGTTCAACGTTAATGGTATCCGTGCAAGACAAATTTTTGAACTTACCCAAGCAGGAAAACTCGCTGAAGCCCGCGAAATTCAGCACGTTACCAATGATCTCATCGAAGGCATTTTGGCAAACGGCTTGTATCTCACCATTAAAGAATTGCTTAAACTTGAAGGCGTGGACGCAGGCTACTGCCGCGAGCCAATGACCGCCAAAGCCACCGCACAACAAATTGCCGTGGCAAAAGAGCTCAAAGCGAAGTTTTTATCATAACAAGAAAAAAGAGCGGAAAATTTCCGCTCTTTCTTAGTCATCAATAATTTTTGGCTAGAGTTTCTAGCCTTTTTTCTTATGTGTTTTCCCCACTCGTACAAAACAAAGTGCGGTGGACATGATAGACAAAAGTATTGGTAAAAAGATGTTTAGAGCCTTATAGTATAAGGCTTTAGGTCACTTTTTTGAAATATGAACCTAAAAAATGCATTTTTTGCTAAGTTCAAGCATTCAAAAAAAGGGCGAGAAAAATGGCGTTCGGTACTGTAATGTGCGCATTATCATAAGAGCTTCTCTCTCTCCAAACGACCAAATTCTATTCAAATTTAATATGAATATACTGTTAAGAAGCCAAACATACCAACAACTTGCTGAGGTTCATCAATATTCTATTAGAACCATTCAAAGGCACATTGATAAAGTCCTAAAATCCACATTAAAACCTGTCATTTACTATTGATACCATTTTATCGGCGCTTACATTACTGGTATTTAGCATATAACCCCTTTTTAGAGGAACGTTCTGAAAGGCTATTATCCTTATAAACATCATTATGTTCGAGGTGTCTATGCAAGTTTGAAAGGCTATCAAATTATCTTTTCATGTGTAAAAAATAGGTAGATTTAGACATTGAAAATTTCATTTTCTCAGGGTAAAAACTACCATTGAATCTGTGAATAAATATACTTTGGTAAGAGCCATTTAGCTATGCCATTTATTTTAGTTACTTGGACTTGATATGCTGGAACAGAACTTTGAATTGTAGGAGCATTTTTAAGATATAAAAAGATTGGCGGAACGGACGGGACTCGAACCCGCGACCCCCTGCGTGACAGGCAGGTATTCTAACCAGCTGAACTACCGCTCCGAATCTAGGAGTGCTAAATTGGCGGAATGGACGGGACTCGAACCCGCGACCCCCTGCGTGACAGGCAGGTATTCTAACCAGCTGAACTACCACTCCGCGTTAGCGAGAGGCATAATAATAGTGAACGAAAAGTTCGTCAAGCAATTTTTATACCCCGCTGTTTAACTGATTAATCAATGAGCGCTAATGTATGCTTTCATTCTCCGTTCGTTTTATCCATAGACAATTTTCTTTGCTTTTTTTATTAATTAATTTTAAATAGTCTAAATGGGCTTGCTCTTCTTCTGCATCGGGTGTAATCACAGTAAAATCTTGTGAAAAAAACACCGCACTTTCAATTTGCACTTCTTCTTCAATCTGTTGTATCGGTTCTTCGGTTTCCGTATCATCAAACAAACTTGTTTGCCCCCCCGTCATTGCTAAATAAACATCGCCTAGAATCTCCGCATCCAGCAATGCACCGTGTAGTGTTCGTTTACTATTATCGATATATAAACGATCACAAAGAGCATCTAAGCTATTGCGCTTGCCGGGATATTGCTGGCGAGCCATTTGTAAGGTATCTGTAACGGTGCAAATATCGCTAGTTTTCACATTGCACTTGTGCTTTTCAAATTCATAATCCATAAACCCCACATCGAAGGGCGCATTATGAATCAACAACTCAGCACCTTGAATAAACTCAATAAACTCTTGAGCCACTTCAGAAAAACTTGGTTTATCCGCTAACATTTCATCAGTAATGCCGTGAACTTTAATTGCCTCAGGATCAACAGGGCGATCAGGTTTAATGTACAAATGCAGCTTTCGCCCCGTATATTTGCGGTTAATCAATTCAACCGCACCGATCTCAATAATACAATGCCCCTCATAATGCGCACCAAATTGGTTCATACCAGTGGTTTCTGTATCTAGCACAATTTGACGTTCAGGGATAAGTGAAGTCGTCATAGTTTTCCTATCTCTTTATTAAATTTTGCGGTATTATCGCCCCATTTGAAAAAAAATTATAGCTAAAATTTATCTGAATTTATGTTGAAACATATTGAAATTTTCACTGATGGCTCCTGTCTAGGCAACCCTGGCGCGGGTGGCATAGGCATTCTATTACGTTATAAACAGCACGAAAAAAACAAATTTCAAAAGGTTATTTCAAAACAACAAACAACCGAATGGAGCTGAGAGCCGTTATTGAGGCTTTAGCTAGCTTAAAAGAGCCTTGCCAAGTTACTCTACATAGCGATAGTCAATATATGAAAAATGGCATTACTAAGTGGATTTTTAATTGGAAAAAAAATAACTGGAAATCTAGCACAGGCAAGCCAGTGAAAAACCAAGATTTATGGTTATTGCTTGATAATGAAACACAAAGACACCAAATACATTGGCAATGGGTGAAAGGACACAGCGGGCATCGAGAAAACGAAATCTGCGATCAACTCGCAAAACAAGGTGCAGAAAATCCAACGTTGGAAGATGTGGGGTATGAGCGTTCATAGCAGAAAGCGATGAAGTATCTTTCACCGCTTTTTGAATATTCTAAGTAAACTTTTTATTTTAGTTGTCTTCAGTGGGCAACTTCGCAATCACCGCATACCCATCTTCAATTCCTTCTATTAAATAGTCAGAACCTGCACTGATAAACGCAGATTGACCTTGCTTTAAAGAAAGTGCGGTGGAATTTGCGCTGATTTTTAGCTCGCCGTGCATTACCAATAAAATTTCGGCACTTTGTGCGTGTAAGCGGTGTTGCTCAGCTTGTTGATAGCTCACTTGGGTGAGGGCGAAATCTTTTGCCGGTGTTTGATAAGTGAATACTGGCTCGTTTTTTGGTGCAACAGGGATAATTTGTGGCACGACTTCTCGGCAGTCGATCACTTTCAATAGTTCAGCAATATCAACGTGTTTTGGCGTTAAGCCACCGCGGATAACGTTGTCGGAGCAGGCCATTAATTCAATATTTTGTCCGCGTAAATAGGCGTGTGGAATGCCTGCGTCTTGGAAAATACCTTCGCCTTTTTTCACTTCCACAATGTTAAATAAGTAGAAACAGATCAGCCCCACATCAAGTTTTTCAGGAGAAATCTGCATTGCGTCTATTGTGTAAAGCACCCAATAATCAGGATTATCAAGGCTTAGCTGATTTTGTGCATAAGCGCTTTGATTGGCTTGAATAATTGGGTTGAGCCAAGCTGCAAGGGCTTGCTGGTCGGCTTGCATAATGTCGGCATAAAAATCTGCTAAGGATTGTTGTGCAAGTTTTTCTGCGAGCGGGGCGAGAGAAGGGCGAGCTTGCAAGGTTTGCAGAATGGCTTGCTTGGTGTTGAATCCGTGTAATAACCAAAAATCAGACAAGGCAATCATCATTTCAGGTTTGTGATTGTTGTCTTTGTAAGTTCTTTTTGGATCGTTTAAGGCAATGCCTAGGGCATTTTCTCTTGCAAAGCCAGCTTCAGCTTGTGCTTTTGTTGGGTGAAGCTGAATGGAAAGGGGCAGTTTCACATCTAAAATTTTCAGCAAATAAGGCAAGTTATCTCCAAATTGAGTTCGGCTTGCTTCCCCAAGTGCGGTGGGATTTTTCGCTAAAAATGCGTTTAGTGGCTCAGATGTGCCATTTTCTTCAATGATTGATGGGGCAGAGCTGTGATCCCCTAGCCACCATTCGGCATAATATTGATTTTGCTCGGCTGGAATGCCGAGAAACTCAGGTAAAAATTGGTGTCCGCCCCAGACATAATGCTGGAGCTGACCATTTAATGGGTAAAGCATTGTTATTT